>CAZJRV010000005.1:0-15444 GCA_964548235.1 uncultured Verrucomicrobiota bacterium | reverse complement strand
TGGTGAATCGTATGCCGCAGTGACGAAGATTTTGAAAAACAGCACCTGTTACGATTGCCACGATGGAAGTGACGGGAGCAATGCAAAGGGGGATTTTGACCTGGCAGACAATACATCGGTGATGGGAGCGGTCATTGCTGGGGATCCAGATGGAAGTGAACTCGTTAAGCGAATCTCCGACGACAGCAGCGAGGATCGTATGCCCCCGGATGGGAAGGGGGATATGCTCTCTGCCGATGACTTGGCCACGATCAAGGCGTGGATCAAGGCGGGCGCGAAATTTTAATGCGCGGGAGGATCGTTGATGTTGATTCATGTGAGCCGCGATGGGGCGCAGTTTGGCCCGTATACCCTGGAGGATGCCAATGCCTACCTTGCGGAGGGCTCGTTGCTGCCCACGGACCAGGCGTGGCATGAGGGTGCGCCGGATTGGATGCCCATCACCGAGGTGCCGGGCATCCAATGGGAATCGGGGCCGGTGGCCGAGGCAGCCTCGGGCAAAACAAAAACCCTGTTGTACGTGGGCATTGCTGCGGGAGGGATGGCGGTTTTCGGTGTGGTGGGCTGGGGCTACCCCGGCGTGTTCAGGAAGGGAGATTCGGGCGGTCCGTCCGGGATGAAATCCGATTCCCAAAAAACGGGTGGCGGCTCATCCAATGGCAGCGCAGGCACATCGGCCAGTTTTGCCAAAACCGCCGAACCCATTTTCCGCAAGCACGGCTGCTTTGATTGCCATAGCTCGAAGGAAAGCAACAAGGTGGAGGCCGATTTTGATTTGAGCGACCGGACCACATGGAGGGCTTTTCTGGCACCGAATCAAAAGGGCAATCCGGCCACCACGCCCCTTGTGCTCGCCCTCACTGCCACAGAGTCTAACGGCAAACCCATGCCCCCGCGCGGCAACCGGGTGAGCGATCCGGATGTGGAATCGATCAAGAAATGGATCCTTTCCGAATGGGATTGATGGCGGATGGATGCGCACCGACAACCACTTTACTGTTCCGAAAGTTTCTCCAGTTGCACCCGCAAGGGCTCCAAATCAGGGTCAACAGAGGCGGCGTTTTTCACGGCATTGGAATCCACTTCCAGAGCAGAGGCGAGTTCCTCGGCGGCCTCGTGGATGCGGCCCATTTGCGCGAGGTAACAGGCCAAGTTATACGGGATCACCCATTGATCCGGAAAACTGCTTCGCACATGGTACAACAAATCAAACGCTTCTTTCGTGCGCGCCAATTCATGCAGGGCAAACGACCGATGAATCCAACCCCCTGGGCGGTCGGGCGCTTGTTGAACGAGGAGGTCGGCCGCCTTCACGCAGGCGGGCCAATTTTGTTCATGCGCAAATAGCTGCCAACTGACTTCCAGCACATCCGGATGCCGCAGGCGGTTGTTGGCGATTTGCTCCAGCTCGGCGCGGGCCTCGGCAGGGTTGCCAAGTTCCAACCAGCCCTCCGCGGCGCGGAGGTGATGCCGGTCAACTGGTTTGAGGGCGCGTATCATGCTGTAAACTCCGTTGGTTTTTATATCCAAATCTGTTGGACTGGTGCAGGGTGGTGAGATAGGCTTCACAGACCTGCGCCTAAACCAACATACTCCATATTCTACAATTATGCAAAATGGGAAAGAACCCACCTTCCGTGAAAATGTCGACCGCATGTTCGACCGCGCCGCCGCCACGCTGGATTTGCCGATGGGCTTGGCCGACCAAATCCGCACCTGCAACGGCGTGTATCAGGTAAAATTCGGCGTGGAAATCCGCGGCGGTTACCAGGTATTTACCGGCTGGCGCGCGGTACACAGCGAGCATCGGCTGCCGGTGAAAGGTGGAATTCGCTACGCCTATTTTGCCAACCAAGAGGAAGTGGAGGCGTTGGCCGCGCTGATGAGCTACAAGTGCGCCATCGTGGACGTGCCCTACGGAGGCTCCAAGGGTGCCTTGTGCATCCGGCCAAAGGATTACACAGAGGAGGAGCTAGAACACATCACCCGTCGCTTTGTCTCGGAATTGGCCAAGCGCGGCTTCATCAACCCCGGCCTCAATGTGCCCGCGCCGGATATGGGCACCGGCGAGCGCGAAATGGCGTGGATGGCAGATGAATACCACCAACTCTTCCCCAACGACATCAACGGCTTCGGTTGCGTGACCGGCAAACCGGTTTCAATGGGCGGCATCCTAGGGCGCACCGAGGCCACCGGACGCGGCGTGCAGTATGGATTGCGGGAATTTTTCAGGCACCCGGAGGATGTGAAATCCGCCGGGCTGGAAGGCGATCTTGAGGGCAAAACCATGATTGTCCAGGGCCTCGGCAACGTGGGGTACCATGCCTCCAAGTTTTTTAGCGAAGAGGACGGGGTGAAAATCACTGCCGTCATTGAACGCGATGGCGCCGTTATCAATGACGACGGCCTCGACATCGAGAAGCTCTACCAGCATAAGCTCGATACCGGCGGCGTGACCGGATTCCCCGGCTCACAACACGTGGAGGATGGCGCCTCCATCCTAGAAAAGGAATGCGACATTCTTTTGCCCGCCGCGATGGAAGGCCAAATCACCCGCACGAACGCCGACCGTGTTCAGGCGAAAATCATCGCCGAGGCCGCCAACGGTCCCGTGACTTTTAATGCCGACCAGTCTCTCCGTGAACGCGGTGTAGTCATTATCCCGGATGCATTCCTGAATGCCGGCGGTGTGACCGTCTCGTATTTCGAGTGGATCAAAAACCTGTCACACATTCGCTTTGGCCGAATGGAACGCCGCTATGAGGAAGCCAAGGGCCGCGCACTGGTGGAGGCGATCGAGGAAGCCGTTGGCAAAAAAGTTAGCGACAACGTAACGAAAAAACTCGTGCAAGGCGCGGATGAACTCACCCTTGTTCGATCCGGCCTCGATGACACAATGCGCGAAGCCTACAACAACATCGCGGAAATTTACCGTTCACGTGACGCCGTGGAAGACCTGCGCACCGCTGCCTTTGTCGTCGCCATCGAGCGCATCGCCCACTGTTACAGCAGCATGGAGCTGTGATTCACCTCGCCTTCCCAGGCACTGATTTAACAAATTACCGCTTGGAAAATTTGCGCTGCGAAAATCTCCACAAATGGTTTTCAGTGCGGATGTAGAGCGAGTGGTTCACCACCGCCGGCGAGGCCAATGTGCGCTCGCCGAGATCATGCTTTCCAAGCACCTTGAATTCCCGGCCGGCCGCCAGCACATTAAGCACGCCTGCTTCGCTGACGAAATACAACCGTCCATCGGCATAAATCGGCGAGGCGGAATGGCTGCCGCCAAGTCGTTCGCTCCAAATCACCTTGCCCGTCTTGGCCTCCACGCAACTGGCGATGCCTCCGTCGGAAACCATGTAGATCTCATGACCAATCAGTAACATGCTGGGCGTATGAGGCGCGCCCTTGGCGAGCGTCCACGCCACATGCGATCTCGTCACATCACCCTTGCCGCCAAGCTTCACCGCCATCGCCGTGGCGCGATCAAAACCGGTGCTGAAAAATACCATCCCGTGCCCCGCCACAGGCCGCGGCACCACGGAGTAGCCCTTGTATGTGACGCGCCAGATTTCCCTTCCGGTATCGGGATGATACGCACCAATCATGTCGCTCCCCGGCAGCAGAACCTGCGTGTCTAATCCATTTCCGATGACCAGCGGTGTGCAGAAAGAAAACTTTTTTTTCGCAGTCACACTCCGTTTTACGCGCCACAATTCCTTGCCGTTATTGGCGTTTAGGGCCACCACGAACGGATCGCGCGCGCCATCGCAACTGAAAATAAGCTTGTTGTTCACCAAGGCCGGCGAACCGCCATTGCCGTGTACGGGGGCATATTTCAATGTTTGATTTTTCCAAATCACCTTGCCATCCAAATCGAGGCACGCAGTGCCCATGTGCCCGAAGTGAACATAAATGCGCCCATCGCGGATGATAGGCGTGGGGCTGGCTTGGCTGTTCTTGCGATGCATCCGCGGCACGCCGGGCACCTTGAAAACTTCCCGATGCCAAGCCAGCTTTCCTTGCGCTGTTTCAAGGCAAACAGCATTGAGCAAAACACCGTTGTTGTCCTTGATGGTGGTGGTGAGGTACACGCGCCCGTTCACAATCACCGGTGAGCTCCAGCCTGTGCCTGGAATTTTCCATTTTACTCCGGTGAGGTTGTTGTCAACGGGCACGGGCGGCTTCTGGCCCACTGCGTGGCCTTGCCCGCCGGCACCGCGAAACTCCGGCCAATCCACGGCGTGGAGGGTCTGGAGGATGATGGAAAAAGCGAAAATGGAAATGCATTTCATTTGTCCATTGTGACGGCGGTGACGGGGTGCGTCAAGCGGGGGAGGGCGTTAAGCATTGTTATTTGCCCAATAATTTTGCAGGGTCTGCGCCTCACATGGCTGTGCTTGAAATTAAACCCGCCGACGCATGCCGGCATGACCTAGTTGCGTTGGGTGAAATCATGTTGCGACTGGATCCCGGCGAAGGCCGTGTGCGCACCGCGCGCCAGTTTAATGCGTGGGAAGGTGGCGGCGAGTACAACGTGGCGCGAGGTTTGCGGCGCTGTTTTGGGCTGCGCACCGCGATGGTCAGTGCCTTTGCCGATAATGAAGTGGGGCGATTGCTTGAAGATTTCATCCTGCAAGGCGGCGTGGCCGTGGACTACCTCCAATGGCGCGATTACGACGGCATTGGGCGCTCAGTGCGCAACGGGCTGAATTTTACGGAACGTGGTTTTGGAATTCGTGGTGCGAAAGGCATGCCCGATCGTGGGAACACGGCAACGGCACAACTCAAGCGCGGCGACATCGATTGGCACAAAATTTTTGGCGATGATGGTGCGCGTTGGTTTCACACGGGAGGAATTTTTGCCGCGCTTAGTGACACCACTCCAGAGGTTGCCATCGAGGCCGTGCAGGCGGCCAAACAGCATGGCACGATTGTTTCATATGATTTGAATTATCGGCCGAGTCTTTGGGAAGGCTTCGGGGGTCACGCAAGGGCGCAGGAGGTCAACCGCGAGATCGCCAAACACGTGGACGTGATGATTGGCAACGAAGAAGATTTTACCGCATGCCTCGGCTTTGAGGTGGAAGGCGTGAATGAAAATATTTCTGCCATTGAAGTGGGCGCATTTAAACAAATGATTGCCACCGCTGCGGAAGCGTTCCCCAATTTCAAGGCCACCGCCACCACATTGCGGACCGTGCAAAGTGCCACAATAAATGACTGGGGCGCAATCTGTTGGGCAGACGGGAAATTTTATGAGGCTACCAACCGGAAAGGGTTGGAAATTCTGGACCGCGTGGGCGGTGGCGACAGTTTTGCAAGCGGCTTGATTTTTGGGTTCCTTTCCACAGGCGATCCTAAACAGGCCGTGGAATATGGCGCCGCCCACGGGGCTTTGGCGATGACCACGCCGGGCGATACTTCAATGGCCACTTTGGCGGAAGTGGAAAATTTGATTGGCGGTGGTGGGGCACGGGTGCAGCGGTAATTGTTTTACCACAGAGGCACGGGGAGCTCAGAGCCAACCATTCCTCTGTGTCTCTGTGGTGAATTACACAGCTACTATTTCGCAGGACTCAATCGATCGCCCAGCCGCTTCGCACAACTCCACCGACCCCGCACCATCCGCAGCGGTGACCATACTGGGCGCGCGTCCTTCGCGGATGCATTTTGCGAAGTACGCGATTTGGCCGACGTAGCCATCGGGCGCATTGAGTTTCAATGTCTCGGGCTTCTTGCCTTCTTCAAAAATTTTTAGGCAATCCTCCCCGCGCGTGTTGTCAAAATCCGCCGTGGCGCGTTCAAAGTTCACCGTGTATTCCATGCTGAATCCAAAGCCCTCCGTCATCGCCCAGCTGCCTTCAGCGGAAACTGCCGCGCCACATTGCACTTCGTACTGCGCCAGCACATGGTCAATCTCGCCACTGACTTTGCGGTGGCCTTGTGCGTAAATGGATTTGGGTTCCCCAAAACAGAAGCGCACAAAATCGGCATCGTGAATGTGCAAATCCAGCAAAGCTCCGCCGGATTTTTTGCCATCGAGAAAGGTGTTCTGCCCCCAGGCCGGTGCCTCGGCCACACGGCGGAAGCGCGCGCTTAAAACGCGTCCGAAGCGTTTATCTTCAACTGCTGATTTCACCCATTTCCATTCCGGCCAAAAGCGCAGGCACATTGCGGGCATAAAAAATCCCGTGGCGTTTTTGGCTGCGGCAGCAATCTCACGTGCGTCTTCGCCAGTGCGTGCCATTGGTTTTTCGCACAGCACATGCCTGCCCGATGCCAGCGCGGCGAGGGCTTGTTCGTGGTGGAGAAAAGTAGGCGTGGTGATGTCGATGAGGTCGATGGACTCATCGGCCAGTAATTCACCAAGGTCGCGATACGCAGTGATGTGGGTCATGTCGAGCTGCACCGGCTCATCGCTGCCGACGTTGCCGTGCACCTCGGAGAAATCCCCGTCCAGATGCCTCCCACTTGGATTACACAACGCGGCAATCTCCATGCCTTCCACCTGTTGATACGCACGAATATGCGCCACGGCCATAAATCCCGTGCCCACAATTCCAACTCGAATTTTTTCCATCGTGTTTTTCCTGTTCAATTCTTCGGCCAACGCCGCAGGCCGTGTTGGAGCCAAAGCCGCCACACCATCCAAACCGCTTCCCACGCGATATGCCACGACATTTTGGAGGATCCTTCCACGCGTTCGGTAAATACGATGTCCACCTCCCCCACACGGAGGCCCTGCCGCCAGATTTTATGGGTCATTTCAATTTGAAAACTGTAGCCGTTGGAGCGCACTGCCGCTAGATCGACACTCTCGAGCGCTTTGCGGCGGAAACATTTGTAGCCGCCAGTTGGATCGCTGAAGGGCATGCCGGTGATCCATTTCACGTATTTTGCGGCGCAGAGGCTCAGCATCAAGCGCCGAAGAGGCCAGTTGTTTACACGTATCCCGCCGCGATAGCGCGTGCCCAGAACTAGATCCGCTTTCTCGATTTCTTCCAGAAAACGGGGGATGTCTTCAGGGTCATGCGAGAAATCGCCGTCCATCTCAAAAACAAATTCATAATCACGCTCCAACGCCCACTCGAAGCCGGCGCAGTAGGCGCGGCCGAGGCCGTCTTTTTGTTTGCGATGAAGAACATGCACAAAATGGTTGTTTGCGGAAAATTCATCGGCGAGTGCGCCGGTGCCATCGGGGGAATTGTCATCCACCACCAACAGATCCACAGACAACGCATCGAGTGCCTCCACAATGCCCGGGAGATTATCGCGTTCATTGTACGTAGGCACAATGATGAGGGTTGAGTGGTCGGAATCCGGCACGCCGCAGAATTGCGGCCGAACTGTTTTGGGGCAAGAAATTAAACGCAGATTAGCGAGCAATTTAGGATGTTTAAATGAATCCTGAACCGGCTGAAGTGCCTTGATTATTTTTTAGGCAACAATGTTTTCAACGGACATTCGTCGCAGCTGGGATCGTGCGGTTTGCAGTGTCGGTTGCCAATGACGACAAGTTGAGCGTGGAAATCCCGCCAGTAATCCAGCTGCGTTGCGCCATTTTTATGGATGATTAAATCGGAGCAAAGCTTCTGTAGCGTGTCATAATCCGCATTTTCCGCGCACCACTGGTGGCGTTCGAAAATGCGTTTGGTGTAAGCATCAACCACGAAGCTGGGGTGGTCGCCGGCGTAAAGGAGCATGCTGTCGGCGGTTTCGGGGCCAATGCCATTGATGGCGAGCAGGCGTTTGCGGACGGATGCGGTTTCCCCCGCAAACAGATGATGAAGGCTTGCGCGGTGTTGGGTGACAAGCACCTCAGTGAAATTTTGAAGGCGCTTGGCTTTGATATTGTAGTAACCGGCCGGGTAGATTAGCTGGGCAAGCTTGGGGTGGGTAAGGGCATGGAGTTTCCTGAGAGTCAGTACGCGCGCGCGCTTAAGATTGGCGATGGCGTGTTCCACATTTTTCCATGAGGTGTTTTGCGTGAGGATCGCGCCGACACAAATCTCAAACGGGGAATCCGCAGGCCACCATTTGAGATGCCCGTGCTTGCGTCGCATCAGGCGGTAGGCTTGTTGGAGGGGAGGCACAGAGGGAGCGTGGCGGGTTGGGTTGGGGAAGTCAAATCGGCACCTGGAGGATTGAAAATAGGTTTGATGGAACTAGGATATTCCCCATGGCGCATCGCAAAAAATCCTGGCAGGAGAAATTGTTGGATGACAAGGATTTGCCAAAGGTGATTGATACTCGAACGCAGAAAGTCTCCAAGAAATGGGGCGAAGGATTGTGTGCCATCCCGAGGCCACGTGATGTGGATGCGTTGATGAAGAAAGTGCCGAAAGGAAAATTGACGACGATCAATGAACTGCGAGCGGCGGTTGCGACTCGGCAGGGAGCGGATTTTGGATGCCCAATCACCACGGGCATTTTTGCATGGATAGCCGCACACGCAGCGGACGAGGCGCTTTCAAAAGGGCGCAAGCGGGTTACGCCTTATTGGCGGACACTAAAAACAGGAGGCGAAGTGAATCCAAAATATCCCGGTGGTGTGGCCGCCCAGCGGAAGTTGCTGGAAGGGGAAGGGCACAGAGTGATCAAGAAAGGGAAACGGTATTTGGTGGCGGATTTTGAGACACGGATGGCACGGATTAAAAAAAATGTGTAAATCCGTGGAAACTGTGGCTTCTCAAGCCAGCAGCTTGCGGCAGGCGGCTTGGAGGCGTTTCATTTGGGCGGCGGTTTTGGTTTCGAGATAGCATCGAATAACCGGCTCGGTGCCGCTGGCACGGAAGGCAACCCATTCATTGTTGGGCAGTAGAAACTTGTAGCCGTCGGTGGTGATGAATTTTTCGACGGGCACGGAGCCAATCTTGTCGAGGCCCTTGGCCAGGCGTTTCAGGAGGGTAGCTTTTTGTTCGGGGTTGATTGTGATGTTAATGCGGTCGGTGTAAAATTTGCCGATTTGTTTTTCAAGCAGCTTCAGGATTTGGCCGAGGGATTTTTTTTCAATTGCAACCAGTTCAGCCATTAACAGGCAGGCGAGGATGCCGTCTTTTTCCGGCACATGACCTTTTACGCTGAGGCCGCCGCTTTCTTCACCGCCGACAATGATGGGCTCGGATTCCATCAGTTCGCCAATGTATTTGAAGCCCACCGGGGTTTCGTGAAGCTTCACCCCGAGGTGCGCGGCGATGGCGTCGATCATGTGGCTGGTGGGCACGGTGCGCACGGCGGCACCGGTCCATCGGCGGTTTTTTTTGAGATGGTACAGGGTGAGAGCGAGAATTTGGTTGGGGGTAAGCCACGTGCCATTGCGGTCGACAATGCCGAACCGGTCGGCATCCCCATCCAGGCCGAGGGCGAATTGGGCACGTTTGGATTTCACGCAAGCAGCCGCCTCAGCCATGCCCTCGGCACTGGGTTCAGGGGGTTGGCCGCCGAAAAGAGGATTGGGGTGCAAATGGAACCGGGTGACTTTGACGCCCGCATCCTCGAGCAAAACATCAAGGTACCCGCGGCCCGCGCCGTACATCAGCTCGACGGCGACTTTTAATTTCGCCTTTTGAATTGCGTCGAAATCTACAATCTGGCGGATGCGTCGAAAGTAAGCCGGGCGCGGGTCAATTTCTTTGCATTCGAAGGTGCCAATGACTGATCCATTGAAAGTCCATTTTTCTTTTTGGCGCCGGACGATATTCTTTTCCACGGCGCGCGTGGCTTGCATGGTGGCGGGTGCGCCGTTGGCGAGGGAAAATTTCAGGCCCTGCCATTCGGCTGGGTTATGGCTGGCAGTGAGGTTGATTCCCGCCGCCGCCTTGCGCGTGCGAATGGCGTGGCTGATGACCGGCGTGGGGGTGTCTCGATCACAAAGCAGTGGGGTGAGGCCATTGGCGGTGAGCACTTCAGCGGCGGCGAGGGCAAAATCACGCCCAAGGAAACGGGCGTCGTGACCCAGAATTACAGTTGAGGATTTTGGGTTGTGGGGTGTGGGGTGCTTCAGGTAGTCGGCTATTCCCTGGGTGGCGAGTCGGACGCGGTCGAAGGTGAAGTCACGCGCTATGAGGCCGCGCCAACCGGAGGTGCCAAACTTGATGGGGTCGACCATACGTTAGCGTTTCCAGTCAAAGGCGTTTTTCTTGACGGCGTATACATAGCCGACGAACAGGATGCCCAGGAAAGAAATCATGGACCCAAGGATGAGCGTGCCGTTTGTTGCGAGCATGCTTTTATAAACCACAGCCCATGGGAAAAGGAAAATCACCTCGATGTCGAAGAGGATGAAGAGCATCGCCACAAGGTAAAACTTTACCGACAAGCGAGGGGTGCCTTTGCCCTCGGCGGGCATGCCGCATTCGTACGGGGTGTCCTTGGCGGGATTGGTTTCGGCGCGCTTGCCGATGAGCTTGGAGAGTATGAGGTTGCCGCCCGCAAAGGCGATGGCCACGCCCAGTAGAATCAGCACCGGCAGGTATTGTAGAATTTGCCCTTCCATTCGGGATTTGTAGGCGCGGGGTAGCGCTGCGTCGAGCGCAAACCAATTCCGGCTTGCGTTTTGGGTCGAAATGCCAAACATTCCCCGCCCGTGGATCCCACAGAGACACATCCGGATCGGCTCATTGATTTTTGGGAATGGCTGGTCGAAAACCGCACGCAGGTGATCTTGGCTGTCATCATTGCCGTCGGCGTGGTGCTGATTATCTACACCAAGCGCTTGAACGCGCAAATGGCAGAGGAGGCCGCCGGGGAGGATGTGTTGGCGGCCATGGATGCACGGTTTTCCACAGACGTGGTGGGCAATGAGGGGCTTTCCTCGGCAAAATTTGCCGATGTGGTGGCCAATCACCCCGGTACAGCGGGCGCGCGCAACGCAAAATTTTTACAGGCCAGCGCCCTGTTTGATGAAGGGAAATTCAAGGAAGCGGATGCGGCATTCGCCGCGTTTGCCTCGGAAAATCCGCAGAGCCCCTTGCTGGCCGGTGCAGCCTTGGGACAGGCGGCGTGCAAGGTTTCACTCCACGATCCCGGCGCGGCCGCTGCGTACGAGGCAGTGCGCAGCCAACACGCGGGTACGCCCGAGGCGGCGCAAGCCACCCTCGCGCTGGGCCGGCTGGCAATGGCCGCCAAGGAAACCGGCAAGGCCCGTGAGTTGTTCACGGCAGTATCCACCAACCGCACCTCACAGATTTGGGCCTCGGTGGCTAATCAACTGCTGAAGCAACTGCCCTCCGAAGCGGATTAACGTCGCATCCACGCAGCGTTGAATAACTCGGCCTTGACTCCGGGCCCCAGAATTCATTTCCTTCCTCCACGCCACAATTGTGGTGTTTGCCGCAAGGAGGCAAGGAGTTCGCTCACTGAGGAATCCAATGAGCAATGGTTTGCAAAAACTGGCAAGGAGGAAATGCAATGGCTGAAGTAACTGGAAATCCATCAAACCCACCCATCGAATATCGCGTTGCGCCAGCGGAGGCTGCGCCGCAGGAAACCGTCTGGCCTTCTGCCCAAGCCCAGCCGGCGCTTGGCACGGAAGGCAGTGTGGATGCTCCCATCGTGAAACAGGTGTTCTCGGAATTCATTGGCACCTTTGCGCTGGTATTTGTGGCGGTCACCACGTTGTACTGGTTCGCGGTGGATTTCATCGCCATTGCCATGGCCAGCGCACTTACGGTGGCACTCATGGTAGGCGCGCTGGCGCGGTTTGGCAGCGGTCAGTTCAATCCGGCCATCACTCTCGGCCTACTGCTTGGCGGACGACTGAAATTCACCCGGGCGATCATTATCATTCCGGTGCAATTGGTTGCCGGCATTCTCGCCTCCTTGATGCTCGTTAATTTTCTTGGCCAAACCGAATTGCTCCAGTGGGTTTATCCCAAGGCCGGTGCGGCAGAAACCGCAACGGCGGCAGGCAATCTGCCGGGCAGCAATGCCCAGCCAGAATTCGCGCTGCGCACGCCTGTGGAAGCGGGCACGCCGCGCATCCCCGAGCGGCTCGAAATTCCCGAACCCATCGGCCGCGCCCAACCAAGGCCCGTGCCCGGCTCGCAACGGGTCACCATTCTCCAAGCCATCGTGCTGGAGGCGGTGCTGACTTTTTTCTGGGGATTGGCAGCTTTTGCCGGTTTGCGACGAGGCGCGCATCCGCTGCTTGGTCCGGCGCTCATTGGTGCGGCGGTGGCGGTGGGGATTCTCACCGCAGGCATCCTTACCGGCGGGGCCATGAACCCGGCCCGCGCGTTTGGCCCTGCGTTGGCTTCCGGCGCGTGGTCCAATCAGATGGTTTACTGGATTGGCCCGCTGATTGGCGGGGCACTGGCCGGCATCATTTGCGGTCACTTCCTGTTTAATGACGACGAAGAGGATGCGCCGGCGGCCTACCCAGCCCGATAATTCTTCTGCGCCTAGATTGCCCCGGTTGCGGCCGGGGCTTTCTTTTTTATCATGAACGAACCCATCGAAGTTGCGGCGGGATTGATCTTCCGTGAAAGCCGCCTGCTCATTACCCAGCGGCCTGCCGGCGGACACTTGGCCGGCCTCTGGGAATTCCCCGGCGGCAAACGCGAGCCCGGCGAGTCGATGCCCCAATGCCTGCAGCGGGAACTCCTGGAAGAGCTGGGCATCACCGTCGAGGTGGGGAAACGTATCGAGAATTTCACCCACGATTACCCGGAGAAAACCGTACGGCTGGAATTTTATCTGTGTGAAATTGCCGCAGGCACCCCCCTTGGCCTGGATGGGCAACAGCTTGCCTGGGTGGCGGCTGAAACGCTGGCCTCTTACCAGTTTCCTGCCGCCGATGCCCGCCTGCTGAAGCGATTGCAAACGGAACCGGCTTGGTGGAAATAAAATGGTCGGGGTGGTGAGGTTCGAACTCACGACCTCGTCGTCCCGAACGACGCGCGCTACCAGGCTGCGCTACACCCCGACTCGTAATCAAAGAGGGCGGCATTTAAGCGCAAACGCCCCCAAATGCAACGTGTTTTTCACAGTAACAACAAAAAACGGTAACAACCGCACTTGCAATTGACCGCAAGCGAAACTGCGTTACATTGGATGAGTCGCCCAACGGCGGCGCGGAAATATGCGACGCAATTTGGTCATTTTGGTTTTGGGACTGCTCTTCCTTGGCGGCTGGCAGGAGGTTGCCGCATCGCAGGCGCAGTGGCGCATGGGTCTGCGCCTCAACGGCCAATCCTCGCGCTTGGGTTATCCGCTGCTGCCTTTTTCGCGCAGTTCACCCGTCATCCCCGTGCCAACATGGACGCCCCCGGCCATCAACCCGGCGCTGCTTTCTACCAATCGTGAACCCTTGCCGAGCACCCTGCGCGTGCTCTTCCTTGGCAACACACTCATTGCCCGCCACAACATGCCGGAAGTGCTCACTCAAATGAGCCGCCACGCCACGCTGAAAATTAAGGCCACCATGCACGCGCCCAATGGTTATACGCTGGACAACCACATGGCCAGCATCACCAGCCGCACGAATATCAGCACCACGGTCCAGAACCCGCTCTCGTACACCAACCGTTTCTCGTGGCACGCGGTCATCCTGCAGGAACACAGCCAGATTCCCGTGTACGGATGGCAGCGCCTGACCAACTCGGTGGGGCGTCTCGATGGCGCGGTGCGCACAGCCCGCACCCAGTCAGCGCTGTTCCTGCCCCAATCGCGGCCTGACCCCATTTTCTCCGAGGCGGAATTTCTGGATCGAGCCGAGGGCGCTTGTCGATTTGCCGCGCAAGTAAACGGAAACCTTCCCCTCATCCCCGCCGGTCGTGCCTGGCAGATGGTGGAATTTCGAAACCCTCTCATCCAATTGCGCGAAAGTGACGGCTACACGCCCGCCGAACATGGAGCCTATTTAAATGCGTGCGTAATGTACGCATTTCTCACCTGGCAATCGCCGCTCGGATTGTCCAATGGCGGATTGCATGGGGTGAATGCGCGTGATGCGGAATACCTGCAGCGCATTGCGTGGGAATTGTTTGCATCCCGGCGACAGGGCGTGCCGTATTAGCTGCGCCGAAGGTCGGCCACGCATTCGACGTGTTGGGTTTGCGGGAACATGTCCAGCGCGGTGACGCCCTTCAATTCGTAACCCTGTTCGCACAGCCACTTGAGGTCGCGCGCAAGCGTGGCGGGATGGCAGCTCACATAAATCACCTGGTGCGGTTTGGCGTTTGCCAGCATTTCCAAGCCTTCCTTGTGGACGCCCTTGCGCGGGGGGTCCAGAATGAGAGTGGTGTCCTCGGCCGGGAAACGTTCCAGTAGTGCGTCCATGTGTTCCTCGGTTTTGCCCTGGATGAATTCGCCGTTTTCTATGCCGCGCGCCGCGAGGTTTTTGCGCGCGGGGAGGATGCATTGCTTGTCAATGTCGATCCCCACAAAGCCCTCCACCAAATCGGCCAGCGAGAGGCTGAAAAATCCAATGCCGCAATAGGCGTCCACGAGGTGTTTGGTGCCACCATTGGCCAGGCAGGCGCGCACGGTTTCCACCAGCCGTGGCAGCAACGAAAAGTTGTTTTGGAAAAATGAATCGCGGTGCATTTTCCAGTCGTCGGGCATCACGCGCAGCACTACTTTTTGCATGTTGCGCGGAGGCGGGTTTTCGCGCACCTGTTGCAACTGTTCGTTGAGAGCTTCCTCGGCAATTTCACAGCGGTCGAGATCCACAACCAGTCGGCTTTGCGCGCGCAGAAAACCGTAGATTGCCTTTTGCTGAAACTTATCCCATTGGCGGCGAATCATAATGCGGTTGCGGTATCCGTAAGGGGCAGGGCAGGGGATGAGTTCCCCGACTATTTCCGGAGCAAATCCACCCACGCGCGCGAAGAGGTTGCGCACCTGCTCCAGCTTGATGCGTCCCTGCGCCTCGTAATCGATGTGCTGATATTGGCACCCGCCGCATTCGCCAAAGTATTGGCACTTGGGGTCCACGCGATCGGGCGATGGGGTAATAATTTGCAGCAAGCGCGCACGGGCAAAATCCTTTTTACTCTCGATGATCTCCACCAGCGCCATTTCGCCGACAATCACAAACGGCACGAACACCACAAATCCATCCACCTTGCCGACCCCATCGCCGCCGAAGGCCATGTCGGCGATTTCCACTTCCAACCGGTCGCCGACATTGAGCGGCGAGGCATTGGGATTGAGGCCGGGTTCTTCAAGCATTTTCGGGGCGCGATTGTCACCATGCAGCGGCGAATGACAAGCAGATTGCACCCGCGCGTTCCAACCGTTAGGGTAAGCCGCGTGAAATTGCTCTTCATCGGAGACATCGTTGGCAAACCCGGCCGACAGGCCGTGCGCGGATTGTTGCCCGGGCTGCGGGATCGGCACGGGCTGGATCTGGTGATTGCCAACGGCGAAAACGCCGTGGGTGGCAGCGGCATCAACCGCGAAAAAGCAGCGGAAATTTTTGATGGCGGTGTGGACATT
>CAZJRV010000004.1:0-30250 GCA_964548235.1 uncultured Verrucomicrobiota bacterium | reverse complement strand
GATGCGCACACGCTTCACGTGCGCCACCGCGCCGCCCTGTTCCTGCATCCGCAGGCCGGACTGAATTTTCAAAAACAATTCCTCCAGCAACTCGCCGGTCACGCTGTGTGCAAGCGCATCGTACACGTCGCTTTCCTCGTTGTAGTCAAACGCTCGGTAAATGTTTTGCAACAGCGTGGCGGTGTGCTTGGTGGTGAACTTGTCCTTGGGGGCTGGCAAGGTGGAGGGCATTTGCAAAATGCCGATGAACGTGGCCGCGCATGCGCCGGTGAAGAGGGCCGCGCCAATGCGGCGTGCGGTTGTCTCGTGCGCCAGACCCACGTATGCCGCCAGCGCGAGTAGCGGGGCGATGAAGAAATAGAGGCCGTTGTTTTTGGGCGCGGTCACGAGGACGGACGCCTTGAAATCATAAGCGGCCGGCGGGTTGCCTTCGCGGGCCCAATCCCAGCGCGGTTGGTCGCGCACGAAATATTCCTCCGTGGGATCCTTGTCGTGCTCGAACACGAACGAACGGAGGAAGGGCGCGGCCTCGTGGAAGGAATCCCACTTCATCCGCACGCGGTTGGGCGGGGCCTTGGCGGGGTAGGCGAGGATGATGCCTAGCCGTGCTTGATAGGCGCTGACGCGGCGGGGCTCGGCGTTCTGTGCGAAGTCGCGGATGTCCAGTCCGAAGAACTGCAGCCGCTGCAGCACCGGCTGCACCGGCACTCCGTCGATTTCCACAGGATTGCGGCCGCGGATCCACTCAGCAATTTTCTCGTGCGCGGCCTTTTGTTCCTCGACCTCAAGGTACTCCGGGTTGGCGCGGTCCAGTGGCAGCCATTTTTCGAAGGTTAACAGCGGCACCAAAATCTCGTGCCGCACTTCGCGGTCGGTCAGGTAAATATACGAGTACAACCCGCTGTAGCTGGTGATGCCGAGGCGTTTTTGGAATTCCTCGGCCTGTTTCTTGCGAAGCTCGCGCCAGTTTTGCGGGGCCTTGCCGGGCGGGTTTTCCCAGTCGAACGAGACGGTGTGCGGCTGGCCGGGCTGGAGCTGCACGGGTTTTTCAATCCACACGCCCGTTTGCAGCGGCATAAATTCCATAATGGATGGGACGACGGATTTCACGCCGCCGAAGGTTTGCGTGAAGGTGAGGAATCCCGGCTTGGGTTCGGTGGGCGTGAACTTGAGGTTGTAAACGACGATGAGCTTCATCAACTCATCCTGCCTCGCGCCGTCATCAGGGATGGCCTCGGGGCTGTGCTTTTCCATTTCACCAGCCAGCCGGCGGCCCTGCGCGTCGCGAATGGCAAAGTGTTTCAGCAAGAACGCCTCGTGCTTCTTGGCCGCGGCGCGCAAATCCTCGGCGCTGTAAACGGTGTCGTTGTCGGGCTTCAATCCGTGGAAAAGCACGAGGTCCTCGAGCATCACGCGCATCTCAACGAGCACCCGGTCTGGCTGGCAATCGGCCAGAGTGTTGCTCATTGAAATGGGATGCGCCACGCCGGAGGTCACCGCGCAAAACCACGCCAAAGCATTCACTCGAAGGGGATTCACTGGCGCGGTTTATAGAATAAACTGGCGGCTTTCGGAAGCCTCAACGTGCTGGAGGTGACGCGCTTCTGCGCGTCGGTGAACACATGGGAGCGAGTCCCTGCCATTCACTTCACCTCAATCACTGCCTCCACCCAATTGCGAAAGTGCATCCCCTTGGAATCCACATCGGCAGTGATGACGTACACGCCGGGGTTTTTTGGCGCGCGAATTTTCACCTTCACCGCGCCATTGCCACGCGAGGCGAGCGTGATGGGTTTTGCGCCACTCAAAATTTGTAAGCCGCGCAGGGCGCGCGGAGTCACGGTAAACTTTCGCGCCACCGGTGAATGGTTGACGAGCCGCACTTCCACCTCGCGCGTTTCGCCGGGGCGCAGCGTGGGGCCGTACGGATAAAATGTGGCCCATCGTTCGTCGATGCCATAGTTCGGGTCATCCCACGGGAAAAGCTCACGCAAAATTCGTGTGCGCTCGGCATAGCGCGTTTCGAGAAACGCCAGTTCCTTTTCAGAAAACCGAAACACGTGCGGCACATGTTGGTTGATAAGCCAAGTGTCCTTGGGCAGTTGGCGGATGATTTTGAAACACCGCCCGTAACCAGAATCCGGATGGACAAGATTGCGATTGAGCAGGCAATAATCATCAATGCCCGAGGGCGCAAAGGAGTCTCCAATGAAAAACACCGGCTTCGCCTTGGGCCGCTGCACCAGCAGCGCGCCATGGTAAAACATTTGTCCCGGGAAAAAACGAAAAGTAAATTCGTACTCATGCCATTTCATCTTCGCGCCATCCCGCATCGCTTTCACATTGGGCACCGCGTGCTCGGTGAGGCCGGGCATCAGATAGTGGCCGGGGTTTGCCACCACATCGGCGTACTCGGTGGTGGCGTACACGGGGCACTTGAAAAACTCGGCGGCCGCCTTCACCATTTGCGAGTGGTCATCGTGCGTGTGCGTGAGAAAAATGCCGTCGATTTGCTTGACCACACCCCGGGCCACCACATCTTTTACAAAATCCAACTGTCGTTGTCCGCCGCAATCCAGCAAAAACCCGTGGCCGTTATCCGCCACGATGATTCGGCTCGTGGAAAACTCAATAATCCACGGCGGCGTTTTCACGTGCAGACAATAAGGCATCAGCTCAATCTTCGCGCCCTTGCCCAGCACGCGCTCGCCACAAATGCGCATTCGCTCCTCCTTGAAATACCAGTGCAACGCATTGGTGGAAAGATAGTTTCGGTACAGCGCCCGCACGCGTGCGATGAGCTGGTCGATGGCCTCGTTCGGTTTGCGGATGACCGGCCCGCGCGCGGGGAAAATGATCTCCGGCCTCGCCGCGCGCAGCGATTGCAGGCTGGACACCAGGTCCGCCAGCCGCGCCCCGTAGCCGTGGTAGCCGCCCACCCTCGCCTCGGGGATGGCGTCCTGGAAGCTATACAGATCCAGGATCTTGCCGCCGTCCATCAGCAGATCCCCCGTGAACGCCACGCGCCGGCCGTCCACCATGGCCAGATACGAAACTGCCCCGCGCGTGAACCCCGGCGTGGCGAGCACCTTCAGCTGCACTCCGCCCACGGTGAACACGTCGCCCTCCTTCACCCAGCGCTGCATCGCGATGGGTTCCACGGGCACCTTCGTCGACTGCTGCGCGTAGTAATGAAACCGCTTCTTTGTAAACCCCGCCCAAAACTCCCGTGGCTTCTCGAAGTGCGCCCGCTCCGCTTCCGGCGCCACCAGATTTCCGCCCAGTTCCCCGAATGCATCGCGCCGATGGTGCGTCAGCAAAACCGTGTCCGCCCCCTTCACTGCGCCATACACCGCCAGCGTCTTGCCGCCAGAATGGATTGAAAATTGATTGACGTGATTCTGCCCGGAATGCTGCCGCACCGCTGCGTTAACCGCGAAGGCGGAGATGAGAAAAAACAGTGAAACTCGCATCCATCCAGCCTAGTCCCCCGCGCGCGAAAAGCAACCTTGCACGGGAAATGACTTGAAAATTCAGCGCAAAACCTCCACCAATCCGCCGAGGCGTGACGACCCAAACTGCAACCCCTTCCCGCTGCCAATCCCGCGGCGCACGCCTTGGCGAAATCAGCCTCGTCCTGATCGGCTTTACCATCCCCCTCTCCAACGCACTGTGCACCGCCGTGTTCCCGGCCTTGGCCGTGGTGGCGTGGCTGATGATGCGAGGCTGGCGCGATGTGCCCAGTTTTCTACGCGAAAACCGCGTGGCATTGCTAAGCGTAGCACTGTTCGCGTGGCTGGGCGTGGCGGCCATTTACGGTGGCGGCAGCGAAGCCTTCAGCATCTGGAAAAAATATCGCGAACTTGCGCTGGTCGTCATTTACATGGGTCTCGCCGCCACCCTTCCCAACCGCCAACGCGCCGTGACCGCCCTGGCCATCGGGTTAATGGTGGCCATGCAAATCAGCTTCATGCAGGCAGCGGGAATGCTGCCAATGAAACATGACAATCCTGTGCTCTCAAGCAGTCTCACGCAGGGAGCGTTGATGGCGTGGTTGGCATTTTGGCTGCTTCACTATCATCGGGCATCAGGCTTGAATGGCGTTCTTGCTTTGCTGGCGCTGGTGCTGGTGAATTTATTTTTCCTAGTGGATTCTTCCACCGGCGTTGTGCTGATGCTGGCGTTGGGGTTGCTGTTCGGATTGCAAACTCTCCAGCGTGCCAAGCTTGCGGCATTGTTGGGTGGCCTAGTTTTGCTGGTGGCATTGGCTTACTCCCTTTCGCCGATGTTTCGCACTGCCACGCGTGACGATGTAACAGCGGTGCGCGCCATGGTGCGTGGGCAAGCAACAACCACGCCTACCGGCGAACGCCTGCAATTTTATCGCAACAGCCTCATCCTGTTTGGCGAGGCGCCCCTGTTCGGGCACGGAACAGGCCGATTCCACGAAAAATATGCCGCGCACGTGGCGGGCACCCAACAAGTGGTCACCGCCAATCCGCACAACGAGTACCTGATGGTGGGCGTGCAATCGGGCGTGGTGGGGGTGGGGATTTTGCTGGCCCTCTTTTGGGCCTTATGGCGCGCGGCCAGTCGCTGGGAGGGGATGGATCGTTGGCTGGCGCAAGGCATGGTCGTTTGGCTGGCGGTGGGTTGCTGTTTCAATTCCTTTATTTTGGACTCCCGCGAAGGCATGCTCTTCGCCCTGCTGGCGGGGGTGTACAGTGCGCCAGTTTCGGCAAGACCGGTGGACAATAATGGCTAAGCCCAAGACAACACTGATTGTAAGCACCTACAACCGGCCGGGCGCGTTGGCCAAGGTGTTGGATGGCTTGGCGCGGCAAGTGGTGCCGCCAGCGGAGTTGTTCCTGGCTGATGATGGTTCCGATGCCTTGACGAGCGGGGTGGTGGAAAGGCTGGCACCCAAGCTGCCGGTGCCCTTGCGCCATTTGTGGCATGAGGATCAGGGGTTTCGCAAGACCATCATTCTCAACGAGGCGATTCAGGAAGCGCGGGGCGATTATGTGGTGCTGCTGGATGGCGATTGTGTGCCGCACCGGATGTTTGTACACGATCATCAGCAACTGGCCGAGCAAGGCTGGTGGGTACAGGGGCGCCGAAGTTTTTTAACCGAACAATTTTCGCCGAGTTTTCAACCGGGCCGCAGTCGGTTTTTGAACTGTTGGCTGCGGGGCCGGGCCAGCGGTTTGTTCAAGGGCATCCGGTGGCCGTGGCCGCTCGTGTTGCACAACCAAAGCCAGCGCGGCATTGTGGGATGCAACTTGGGCGTGTGGCGGGAGGATCTCATTCAGGTCAATGGTTTTGATGAGGAATTCGAGGGCTGGGGCTTGGAGGATTCCGACTTGGGCAATCGCCTGTATCACTTGGGCCGCTATCGAAAATTCGTTTATGGCCGGGCGATTGTGCATCATTTGAATCACCGCGAAACATCGCGCACTGAACTTTCCGCCAACCACGAGAGGTTGCAATCCACTCTGTCCACCGGCCGGATCCGGTGTCGGTGTGGCCTCAACACGCATCAGTCCATTTCTTAAGCCATGCGGGTTGTTCAAATTGTCCGTCGTTTTGGCCCAGTCGGTGGGCTCGAGGGGTACGCCTGGCAACTGACACGCGCTCTCGCCGCGCGCGGCCACGATCTTGCAGTGGTATGCGAGACGGATGAATCCGAGCCCATTACCGGCGTTACCGTGACGGCCCTTGGGACAATGCGCCCAAAACCGCGCTGGCTGCATTATCTTCGGTTTGGTCGGCGCGTGGCGATGCAGCGCCGCGCGCGAAGCGTCCAAGACGAAATTTGGCACAGTCACGAAATGATCACGTGCGCGGATGTGTGTACGTTTCACTCCACCGCTCACGGCGTAGGTGAACGCGCGCTGCACAAGCGGCTGGATCCCACATGGCACATTAACCGGTGGCTTGAGCGGCGAACCATGGCTGCCTCATCGTTGCGGGCAATGGTACCCGTCTCCTTGCTAGTTCGCGCGCAATTAGCGGCGGCTCATCCTCGTTGGGCAAACCGACTGGCGAACCCCATTCGCCCGGGCGTGGAAAAGCCCAATCTCATTGAGATGAATGAATCAGGACCGGTCATGGGATTCATCGGTCGAGAATGGAAACGTAAAGGGTTGCCGCGCGTATTGGAAATGTTGCGGGCGATGCCGGAGGCGCGGTTGGTAATTGCCGGTGTGCCTCGTGAAGAAATCGCCCGGTTGCTTGTGGGATTAGAAAATCGCGTCGAACTGCTGGGGTGGGTAAAAGACCCCAACGAATTTTACAGCCGCATTCGTCTGCTGGTTCACCCCGCGAAGCTTGAGGCTTATGGCATGGTGGTGGCGGAGGCCTTGGCGCGGCGGATTCCGGCATTGGTTTCCGAAGCTACCGGTGCGTCCACGGATATCGGTAAGGCGGGCCGCGCACTGCCCTACACCGCGCCCACATCTTCTTGGGTAGATTCCGCACATGAATTGCTGTCCCAACCCTCCGTCGAATTTCCCAGCATTCGCTCGTGGGCAGAAGTAGCGGAGGAGTACGACACGTTGTACCAGACATTAACCCTTTGACTCCAAGCCACCCCATCTGATTTGCTGAACGCCGATGCGTACACTTGTAACAGGCGGGGCAGGTTATGTGGGCAGCGTGTGCGTGGAACGCCTGTTGGCCGACGGTCATGCGGTGACTGTGGTGGACGATCTTTCCGAAGGGCATCAGGCCGCAGTTGCACCGGGCGCGGAATTTTGCGAAGGGAACATCGGTGATCCTGCGCTATTGGATGCATTAATGGCGAAGGTGCAACCGGAAGCCGTATTGCATTTTGCGGGCAGCACGTTGGTGGGTGAATCGATGCAAAACCCGCTCAAATATTTTCAAAACAACACCTCAAACGGCATCGCCCTGTTGAAAGCTGCGAAGGCTGTGGGCGTGAAGAAATTCATTTTTAGCTCCACCTGCGCCGTGTATGGCGAGCCCGAAACCGTGCCTATTCCCGAAACCTCACCCCGTAAACCAATTAATCCATACGGTGCATCCAAGCTGATGATGGAACAGGCGATGGAATGGCAAACACAAGTCACCGAAATGGAATGCGTAGCGTTACGCTACTTCAATGCCGCAGGAGCCAGCAAAAATTTTGGTGAACATCACCGGCATGAAACCCACCTCATCCCCTGCCTTCTTCAAACCGCACTGGGCCAGCGCGAAAAATTTTCCCTTTTTGGCACTGACCATCCCACACCGGACGGCACTTGCATTCGCGATTACATCCACGTGGAAGACCTCGCAGCTGCCCATGCATTGGCCCTGCGCCCCGGCATCAGCGGGCCCTTCAACCTTGGTCGCGGACGGGGCGATTCCGTGCGCGAAGTGATCGACGTCTGTTGCGCGGTGACTGGATGCGAAATTCCCATTGAAGAAAAACCCGCCCGCGAAGGCGACCCGCCCGAGCTAGTCGCCAACGCATCCAAGGCAAACGAAGAATTAGGCTGGCAAGCAGCACGTACAGACATCCATGAAATTGTGGAATCCGCCTGGCGCTGGCACCAAAGTCATCCGGACGGCTATTCGTCTTGAATCGAAACGGGCTCTCGCATGATTTCGCGAGCTGCGGCAAACACCTTGTCGGGCCGGTGAGCGCGCATGATTTCGCTGGGGGGAGTCTCGAGGACTTCCTCCCAAGAATTCAGCCATTGGCGGGGATGGAACAACCGACACTCGGCGCGCCAAGGTTTCCATTGGTCCACCACCGTGTAGGCATACAGGGCGACGATGGGGCATTGGCAGGCTGCGGCCAAGTGGGTGGCGGCTGTGTCCAGCCCCACGTAGGCCCGGGCGTTCTGGAGGCAGTCGGCCAATTCCGCCCATGACCATTGGCCGTCAGAATTGATCACTCTTTCGGGGCCCAATTCGGAGGCGAGTTGCCCGGCCAACTTCCGTTCGTCATCAGCGGGGCCGCTGCTGATCACAAGGGTGTTCGTATGTTCCAACAACGCCCGGCCCAAAACCACCCAGTGATCGAGCAGCCATCTTTTTTTTTTCCAGCGGGAGCCGGGGTGCATCACTACAAAATCTTTCACCCCCCGCATGGGCGGGGGAATCTGGGATCGGGATTTGTCAAAATTCAGCGGAGGAATATCGACTGCCAAGGGCAGGAATTCTGAAACCATGAGGTGATCTTTCTCCACGCGGTGGCCTATTTTGTTCCAGGGACTGTTTGTCCGGCGGTTGATCCAAAGTTTCCACCATCGGTTGATGGGCCGCTTGGTGGTGGAAATGCAGCGTTGTGTCGCTCGGGATAATCCCACCATCCAGCGGCCGCGGTCTCCATCGGTTAAATCAAACGCGTAATCAAACCGTTGCTGCCGTAGTTTCATTCCCATGCGCAGATCTTTCCAGAAATCCGCAATCGTTCGCTGGTCGGATTCCACCGGGGCCACGGTGATCAAATGATCGATGGCCGTGCAGCCGGTGAGGATGCCTTCGGTGCCTTTGCGGACGACGACCCAGATTTCGGCGTTGGGATATTGCGCGCGCGTGGCGACGAGCGTGGGGGTGAGCAGCAACGCATCGCCAATGTGCTTGAGTTTGACGAAGAGCAACCGGCGTCGGTCATTGTCACGGTGGGCGGGACGGGGCATGCAATCAATTCTCAGAAAATTTGCGTGCGGGATAAATCCTGTACATCGATGAGCCCGATGACTTGGTTTTCAGTGTTAATGACGACTACCTCGTCTATGAGATGTTGCTCAAACGTGTGTACGGCCTCGGCGGCGAGTTTGTCGCCTTGAATGGTGATGGGATTTTCGGTCATGTGATCGCGGATGAGATGGTCGGCGATGTCACGGTCTTCCTGATAGGCGCGGACGAAGTCGCCGTGGGTAAAAATGCCCTGCAATTGGCCTTGCTCGTCGGTGGCCAC
The DNA here is from genome assembly GCA_964548235.1 of uncultured Verrucomicrobiota bacterium. Taxonomy (GTDB): domain Bacteria; phylum Verrucomicrobiota; class Verrucomicrobiia; order Limisphaerales; family UBA1100; genus JACNJL01. The sequence goes on along the minus strand of CAZJRV010000004.1, from coordinate 21,318 downwards.
CACGGCACCGGCCTTGCATTGTTTCATGGCGGAGAGGGCGGTGCTGATGGTGTCGGTGGGTAAGACGCGGGCGAGTTGATCGCCTTGGCGCATAATGTCGGTAACGCGGGTGAGCAATTGGCGACCGAGGCTGCCGCTAGGGTGCAGTTCGGCAAAATCCTCCGGCTGGAAACCACGGGCTTGCAGGAGCACCATGGCCAGCGAATCACCCAAGGCGAGCATGTTGGTGCTGCTGGAGGTGGGGGCGAGATTCATCGGGCAGGCCTCGGTTTCCACGCTGACATCGAGCACCACATCGCTGTTGGAGGCGAGGGTCGAATCGGGCTGGCCGGTAAAGGCGATGACGGCCGCGGCGCGACGTTTGAGGTGAGGCAGCAGGTTCAGCAATTCAGAGGTCTCGCCGCTGTAGCTGAGGGCCAGCACGGCGTCCCCCTCGGCCACGATGCCGAGGTCGCCGTGAAGCGCGTTTTGGCAGCTGAGCACCACGGCGGGCGCGCCGGTGCTGTTAAATGTGGCGGCAATTTTGGTGGCAATGTTTTCGGATTTGCCGACGCCAATGACGATGATTTTCCCATACTGATCAAGCCTCTGTTGCAATGCCTCGATGGCGAGCGCAAATCTCGAATCAACCTTTTCCGAAAGGCGTTGTAATTCATCGATTTCTATTTTGAGCACTTCTCTGGCTTGCTCAATGTAATTATTTCCATCATTCATTTTAGTGACAACCTACGCAGGGCCTCGAGGCAAACATCCGTTCTTCATCCCATCCATGGGCATTATGTGGATTCATGCATCCGGCGCGAATGCTACGGGCACAAGGTCTGCCTTTCAAGGCAAAGCGATCATCACACCGGAAAGTCTGGTAGATTTTGAGTCTTAGTCAGGAAGATTCGCACCTCGTGCAGACGTCCATCTTGTTCCTCATAAGGCCAAGGGCGAGCTGCACCGATTCCCGATTGAGCTTTCAAAGCCCCGGTGGATTTGCTAAGGGGGGGCGGATCAGTAGCGTTCCCCCGAGTATGGCAAGTCATGACAATTCGGATTCACCAGCCAAATCAGGCGGATTAGCCAAAGTACTTTACCGATGGCTCCTGGCACCGGCAGTCATCCGACAGGGGAACCGGGAAGTGCCGCTCATTCGGGAGTACTTGGGCGAGGCCCCGGGCGTCTTCGTTGAAGTCGGTGCGAACGATCCGGTGATCGACTCGCAGACGTGGGCCCTGGAATCGGATGGCTGGACGGGGCTGCTTGTGGAACCGCTGGCGGAGAAAGCCAGCGAATTGCGAGAAAAACGCAAGGCAATCGTGGAAGCAGTTGCCTGCGGCCCACCGGAGTTGGCCGGGACTGAGGCGGAGTTTCACGTTTCCCACCGGAAGGATGCCCTTTCATCCCTCAACCCAGATGGAGCCAAGCCGGGTAATGAGTTTCCCGAAACTCGGCGCGTGCCGGTTCGGACGCTGGATTCCCTGATCAAAAAGGCCGGTCTTGAGCAGATTGATTTTCTCTCGATAGACGTCGAAGGATTTGAATCGGAAGTGCTCAAGGGAGCTACTCTCGAGCGGCTGCGCCCGCGCCTTTGCTTGATCGAGGATTGGGCCATTGACTGGACGGTGCACCGGCAAATGACCGCGGCCGGGTACAAGCGCGTGCGGCGAACGCAGGTCAACTCGTGGTATGTTCCCCAGGAAGTCCGGTTTGCCGTCTCCTTGCTGGGTCGCTTCCAGCTATTTAGAAAGTATGTTTTAAACGTGCCCATCCACCGCATGCGCCACCGTGCCGCCGCTGGATAGTTTTCCGGTTATTTATTGGTTTCGCTCAGCAATTAGTTCGCACAACTTATCTCCTGCTTCACTCAAGACCTTGCCCCAATCTCTGCCGTCTTTTCCCGCAATCCGGACACTGGGATACCACGGCGTTTGGTCGCGCGTTACAGGCCATTCGCGCCTCAGTATGTCGTCCCGCACCACAACCGTCGGCACATCGAGCGCACCCGCCACGTGAGCCAGTGTGTTGACGATGGTGATCACGCCGTCCAAGGCGGCGACTTGTGCCGCGAAGTCGTCCATATTCACCAACTGATCAATGGACTCATCGGCAATTACGTTTTCACGGCCCAAAATCTCAAAATGAGGTTGCACATTTCCATATTGCAAGGAGACGAATCCGGCTCTTGTCTGGCCAATAAATTCTGCCCATTCGCTCAACCTCGGAGTCTCCTTGGCAAAATGGGAACTGTGCCAGCAAATCCCAATCAATCGTTCGCGCCCCCGGCAACGTGAATCCGCCAAATACTTTTGCCTCAATTGCTTGGCGAGTTTTTGGTCTGCCACCAGAAAATCACCCGTCTCTTCCGAGGAAGAAGCGGTTGGCGAAAAGTGGACCAACATCCGATCCGGTGAAATGACAAAGTCAAAAGTGCTTTCATCGAGTGCTTCCGTTGCCGCCTGTACCTCGAGGGTTGGGAAACTGCGGCGATAGGTTTCAACCAAGCGCGGCTCCACCACGGCCATCACCCGGTTGGCATGGCGGGTGACACAGCTCATCAAGCGCGCCCGCCGGTATCCAACCGCGAGGCCTTGGCGATCCGAGGGGTGTAACTGAATGAGCACGCTTTTGCCTTGAAAATCTTCCCCCCTCCATTCGTTGGGGATGGTTTTGGGCGTTCCATTCAACCGATCCATCCAAAGCCGCTGACTTTCTGCATAACAACCTAATTGCGATAAAACAGAAATCATTTCATAGATTGTGCGCAGGTGTCCGCATTGTTCGGCAATAGCGGTGACGGTGTTGGCCCGTTCCCGCACGAGATTCCAGTCGCGAGTTGGGATTGCCTGACGAAAGGCGGAATAGGCTAACCCCAATCTGGGATGCCTTACGCAACGTGCCACCTGCCGACGCAGCTGTTTTCCCTTGTCCCGCTTCCACGACCAGTTACGCCAGGCACTTTCCGAAATCCAGCGTGGTCGCTTTTTAAACAGCATAGCGGGTAAAGGTGAGCGATGAAATCAGGGGGCCATGAGTTGGCGCGCTCGATCCAAGTCCTCAGGCGTGTCGACGGAAACGGCTTGATCGGCGGGTGTCTCCACCATCGCAACATTGTATCCGTACTCGATGAAACGCAGCATCTCGACGCCTTCGGCCAATTCGACGGGGCCTGGCTGACGGCTGCCAAAAATTTCCAAACCTGCCCTCCGGAATGCGTACAGGCCGAGTTGCCGCCGGTGAGTGACTGAGCCGCTTTTGGGAAAAGGAATCGGCAATCGAGAGTAGGCCAAAGCTAATCCATCCACAGTGAGCGACACCTTGACAGCGTTTACATCGACCACCTCTGAGGGATCAGTAATTTCCTGATAACCATTGGAGGCCATCACGTTGTCATTCTGATTCTCGACCATCGCCTTGGTAACCAACTCGATGGCCAGCGGATCGATCATCGGCTCATCGCCTTGGACATTGACGTAGATTTCCGCTTCGATTGAATCCATACACTCCACCAATCGGTCGGTGCCGGTGGGGTGATCGTCCCGCGTCATCACCACCGGCAACTCCAATTGTTGGCAGGCTTCCGCAATGCCCGGGTCGTCCGTGGCGATCCATGTTTCGTCCAACATCCCCACTTTGGATGCTTGGCGATGCACGTGCCACATCATCGGTTTGCCGTGGATGTCCGCCAACGACTTTCCGGGGAAACGCGAGGCTCCGTGCCGGCACGGTATGATCCCCACAACTCTCATCAACCGCTTGTGTTCTCCTCCGGCTTGCTCTTCGATTCCGTCATTAGCAAATCCGAAATCTCTGAGAGAACCCAGCAATCCCCCTCCGGTTGATCTCCATATCCCCAAGTGGCGTGAGCATAGTCCACCCTTGCTCGCTGGGCCGCTTCGCAATCGGCTTCCATATCCCCGATGTACAAAGTCTCGGTGGGATCTACATTTGCCTGCGCCATGGCCATCAGCAAATGATCCGGGGCGGGCTTGCCACGCAGATTTTCATTGGGCGACCGGACACTGTCGAATTCCACCGCCAACATGGCGATGATCGCGTTGGTGCGCATTTTGTCTTTGGAAGTGACAATGCCTAATTTGAACCCTTCCGAACTCAGCTGGCCCAAAACGTGCTGGACATGGGGATAGAAACTCAGGAGATCCAATCGCTCCATGGACGCGATCCGAAAATTAGATTCAATTGCATGGTCCGGATCCGCGACTCCAATCCTTTTCAGGATAGTCTGAAACGGGCGACCGATTTCCTTAAAATAAACCTCAAACTCCACCTCAACCCCAGCTTTTGCCGATGCTTTTTCCCACGCATAACGCATGTTCTCACGGGAATTGAGCAACACGCCGTCCAAGTCGAACAAAATCATTCGCTTCCCGGCCAGACTTTTCCCGTTGAGTCGATTCATTTTCTTGCAATCCTTCGAAGGGCTGTGCCGATTGGGAGTAAGCCTCTCCCGCCGATTGGGGGGGCAATCAAATACACCGTCAAGCCTAAACCGGATTATAGCCAATTGGCCTGTCACACCCACAAAGAATGCCGCCGGGATGAGTAAAAGCAATGGCGGGATAAGGAATCATTGACTTTTGAATTTGAAAGGGTGGATACTCCCCCGCCCCGGGGATGAGCAGGGAAAAGACACATGACTATGATTCAGAGGGCGATATACCCTCATATTCCAAATACGGGTGGCAACTGGACTACCACCCTGAAAAGTCGGGATTGATTCCAAGCAGATACACTCGAAATGTGCCTCAAAAATCAGGTGGGGAGGGACGGAATTATAGCAACTGTCATATGACTAATTTGAAACGGTTTGCGCTGTTAATCAAGAATTTTGCAAAATGGTTTGCCAAAAACATAATCAACCTCTTCGTGATTTTGTATTACCTGATCAGGGGAAAACATTTGCAAATCAAAATCATTTTTTACAGGGAATTGCTCTCCATGCAGAACATCTTCTCGTTTACGGATTTCTACTGGAGGCGCCTAGACCGGCAATACAGCTCCAATATTGAGCCGTACAGAAAATTTGTGGAGGAAAACTCCTATGATGCCGTGCATCAACGCCAGGTTGAATTCCTGAAATCTCTGGACCGAGTTCTGCAAAACAACAACTTTGATCCGCTAATTGGAGATGAGAAAAACTCAGAGCTGACCTGGGTGATGTCAACCGGAAGATGCGGCGTGGACGCGCTGGACAGGTACTTTAAATTGTCTAAGGATCACTTTTCCATTCACAGGGAATTCTACAAGGATGAAATGTACTACGAGTACAGATCCACTTGGACCACAAAAAGCCGAGTGCTTCATAAGTTCTTTTACAACAATGCCTCCGATGAGGAAATAAAATCCTTTGTGGAAACCTTCCTGGCCAAGAGAATGAAGACCATCCGGCGCAGGGGGGGGAAAAAGTGGATTTTTTGCGAGCACTGCGACACCGTCTGGCTGCCGATTATCCTGAGAATATTCCCGGCCTCCAAAATTGTCTTCTTGTCCAAGGATCCCAAGGATGTAATTAAATCATACATGGGCAAGCAGCAGTATTCCAGTGCTCAGGAAATGCCGCTTTCCCCCGCGCAGGATCAATTGTTGTTCAAGACGCTCTTTGGCCTCATGTGCTGGTTTTATACATATATTAATATGTATATCGATATTCATTGTCGGCTCATTGGCGACGATCAGCGGATATTGAGGGTCAACGGGAAGGACTTGATGAAGGCCGACTTGGGCGTTCGTAAGGAATTGAACGGGTTTCTATCCATGGATATTTCGCAAAAGCAGTTTCAGAATCACTTTGGCGGGAGATATAATTCAAAGGACCACAGGGCGAAATATTCCAGATTCCCCGCCCCTGAAAATTGGCCAGAATCATTCCAGGCCCTGTTGAAATTGTTTTTCTCGCAGGTGGACAATAAAATTAAACATTAGCCCGGTATCAGTCTGGAGCCTACAACACTCGGAAAGCATCATCGCCTTTTGCAATGCCACAAAACCCGTGTAAAATAATCTGGTTTACCGGCCTTTCCGGCGCGGGTAAATCCACATTGGCCGAGGGTGTTTTACGGCACCTGGATGTCGTGGGCGCAAAGTGCAGGATAGTGGATGGCGATGATGTCCGGAAAACCATGAAAATCCAGAAATTCACCAAGTCCGAAATCATCCAAAACAATCATCGAATAATTGAAATTTGCAATGGTTTACTGGATGAATTCGAGTTTCTGCTGGTTGCGGTCATTTCCCCTTTCGGCATTACGAGGCAGAAGGCAAGGGAAACATTCGGGCGAAATTATACGGAAGTTTATGTGAAGGCCAGCATTGAAACCTTGGCCGAAAGGGACACTAAGGGACTTTACCGAAAGGCCATGTCCGGGAAAATGGAAAACCTAATTGGGGTGGACCCAAATTCACCCTATGAGGAGCCTCAGCACCCTGAGCTAGTCATCGATACAGACGATGAAACGGTGGATTATTCCACAAACAAAATAGTAAAATTTATTAGCAACTGAATGTCGTCATGAACAAAACGAAAATTATTGCAACCTTGGGCCCTTCCTCACTTTCAAAGGAAATCGTGGGGCAAATGGATCACTTGGGAGTCGACTTGTTTCGCATCAATCTCTCGCACACGAAGATTGATGAGTTGAAGGATGTTGTTTCCACGGCACAAGGCTGGACTGAAAAGCCGATTTGCATCGACACAGAAGGCGCCCAACTCCGGACAGGCCCCATTAATAAAAATTCGATGCAAATCAACTCTGGAGAGCAAATCAGGTTTTGCGGTTCTCATGGGATTCATGATCAAATGCTGATTCCACTAAACATCCCCAATCCGCACGAAGTCCTGCGGCCGGGGGATCTTTTGAAAATAGATTTCAATTCTGCGCTGGTTCAAGTCACTGGAATTGACGGCGAGCAACTCACAGCCCGAGTGCTCAAGAGCGGGGTCGTCGGAAGCAACAAGGGGATTGGGGTTGATAGGGCTATCAGTATGCCCGCCTTTACCGGAAAGGATCTTCAAGCAATTGAAATAGCCAAGACTCTGGCCCTGGATACTGTGTTTCTCTCATTTTGCTCCAGCGGCAAAGATGTTTTAGCACTGAGAGAATTGTACAACTATCCAGTTAATATTATTTCAAAAATTGAAAGCCGGCTTTCAATATCAAATCTGGATTCAATTTGCGCTGAAAGTGATGCCATTCTCATAGACCGGGGGGACTTGTCGAGGGATGTTCCGCTGACCAAAATTCCGTTTGCTCAATCCCATATCCTGAGCACAGCGAAAAATCTGGGGACGCCTGTTTATGTGGCGACCAATCTGCTTGAAACGATGGTTGAAAAGACAGAGCCGACACGGGCTGAAATACACGACGTCGTGAGAACACTGGAGGATGGTGCTTCGGGGCTCGTCCTGGCTGCGGAGGCGGCTATTGGATTAAATCCCCCGAACTGCGTCAGAATCCTTTCGAATCTCATCAGTGAAGTTAACAATAAGCCGGATCATCTCGAGAAGGATTTCCTTTTCGAAAATCCGCCCAATAACATTATCGCCCCACATGGCGGACAACTGGTGAGCAGGCTCTTGAAGGAAGACGATGCCCTGAATGCTCCGGGCTTAACCACCATAGAAGTTTGTGAAAAAATAAAATCAGACGTGGTTCAGATCGCCAATGGGGTGTATTCGCCTCTTGATCGATTTATGAATCTCGATGAGTTGTCCTCAGTCCTGAAAGAAAACCGATTGCGGGATGGTGCCGTGTGGACGATGCCGATTATTTTCCAGGCAAAACAGGCGGACAAGGAAAAGATCTCCGGGCAAGAATTTATTGCGCTCCGGTCCGGTCAGGACAGTTCATTCCACGCGGTAATCCAATCCCCAGTCGTTGAAGAGATTCGGGACATGAATGAAGTTTCGCGGGGCTGGTTTGGAACTGATGATAAACGTCATCCTGGAGTTGATGAATTTTTTGCAAGAGGCGGGTACATTATCTCAGGAACAATCGTATTGGGCGGAGCGAATCATGCCAAAGATGATTATTCCTATGAATTAACTCCTAGGCAGACACGGGGTATTTTCAGCCAAAACGGTTGGGCTAATGTCGTGGGATTTCATACGCGGAATGTGCCGCATCTGGGCCATGAGTACATTCAGATGAAGGCGCTGGAGGATTCCCGGGCGGATGCTATCTTTATTTCGCCGGTGACTGGAATAAAGAAGCCGGGCGATTTTTTGGCGCTTCCAATCATCGAGTGTTACAACGAGTTGATTAGGGAAAAATTCTATGGTTCGTATGGCGCGTTGGTAGGGGCCTTTGATACGTATTCCAGATATTGTGGCCCCAGAGAGGCCGCGTTTACCGCAATATGCCGTAAAAATTACGGTTGCAACCATTTTATAGTGGGAAGAGATCATACAGGGGTTGGTGACTATTATGCACCAGATGCTTCCCTCAAGATTTTTGACTCACTGGATTTGGGCATTCATATTCAATCATTTGAACCCGTTTCCTCCGTGAATGGGGAAGCAACGATGGGGGGCAAGCCGGCGTCTGGCGACGGGCAAAACGTGGTGCCCATTAGCGGGTCAGCCGTGCGGGATTGTCTTGTTCGAGGAGAAGAAATTCCTGACCATCTTATGAGAAAGCAAACATCGAGGATACTGCATGATATGATGAATAACGATGCAGCTTCGATGTTTCAGTCATAGGATGTTCTTGCGGGTATTTCTAGCTGCACTCACAATTACTACGAAAATCACCAGATTATAGAAAGAATAAATGGGATTCGGAACTGAAGGGAATGGTTTCGACTGAAACAGGTGGAGTTGAGGCGATTTGGGCATGTGTCTGCCGAACCTGTCTGTATGCAGCCCAATTCGCCTTGGGCACTACGGCTTGATGAATTGTCGACCGGTGTAGTCTAGATACTTCAAGCCTACCCGTATTTTTCTTTGATCAAAGAATTCGTGCAATGCCTTGCGCGCTCCGGCCCAGTGTCCATAGTCGTCGATTTGAATTACACCTCCGGATGAGACTTTGTCGTAAAGTTGTTCAAGGCACACTCGGGTGCTATCGTACCAATCGCCATCCAGATGGAGTAACGCGATTTGTTGGATTTCTGAATGAGGCAAGGTGTCTTGGAATAATCCTTTGACCATTTGTACCTCATCAAGAATTTGAAATCGCTCGAACAATTCCCGTACTTCATCAAAGTCCCCACGGCAATCGCCTTCACGGGATTTGGCTAAATCGAAGTCAGGGTCTTCTTGGGTGGGGGCGGGCAGTCCTTCAAACGTGTCATAAATCCAAATTTTGCGGGACGCTTGAGATTGGCGACAAGTCAATCCCATCAAAGCCGCGCACCCTCCGCGAGCGGTTCCACATTCCACTAGATCCCCCTTCACTTTTCGGTGAATCACATCTTGCACACCACGAAAAATTCCCTTCAAGCGGGCATGGCTCATCATGCTGAAAGGCCTGACCTGTTTGTATAAACAGCCAAACTCACCCGGGACAATTTGGTCTCGAAAGATGCCCAACCGATTGATGAAATCCGCCCAGCGATTGCGCTGGTTCTTGCGCTCTGCTATGAACATTTCGTGGGAGGTGCCTGCTGAGGGGGGATTCATCACGGGCCCGGATCATAGGCTGTTCCTTCATAATTTCAAGTCGAAGCTGGTTGCTCCCCCTTTTTCGTGAAATTTCATTCTGTCTGAAATGGCTTGCTGTGGGAGCCGTCGTTTTTTATCCTCCAAGAGGAGGTGTCGCCAACCCTTGCCACACTTTGACAAAAATTACGTCGCGTTTCCAATCGGTAAAAATCTTAGATTATGGGTAGCCGCCCAAGCGCAACCACGTTGAAGCCGGAGATGACGGATGAGGAATTGTCTGGCATGAAGACATGGCTCCAATCTGGATCACAAAAAGGACGGCACTTGGAGATAGGCACGGCCGCTGGAGGCACGTTGTGTTTCATGATGAAATGCTTCGAGGCGGAGGCGCGCCCTGCGTTTGCTGTGGTGGACACAATGGGCTATTTCGACGGCCAGTTGGATATTGTAAAACGCAACCTGTCTCAGAATGGGCTGGACGCGCGGCAGGTGGATTTTCGCATTATGTCCAGCGCCGAGGCATTTGCCATTTCGGAGGCAGAAAGCGAGCGATTTGATTTTATCTTGGTGGATGCTTCGCACAAGATTCGCCATGTAATGGCGGATTTGCGTTGGTTGCGGCTGCTCAACGTGGGCGGGTTGGCGTGCTTCCATGATTATGCCGCCCAATTCAAAGGCGTACGCTGGCCCATCGATCGCTTCCTGAAATGCAACCCGCAATTCAGCCGGGTGGGATTGGTGGGAAGCCTGCTTTGTATTCGCAGAGGGACAAAGTCTGTGCGTCCGGAGGTGACGCTTTTCGATCGCGCGTGGGCCTTGCTGTGGTCTCCTATGTTACAACTGGATTTGAGTTTGCAGAAACGCCTCAAGCCAAAACGCAAATCCTCCCCAGAATGAGCACCGGGCGGTTATGGCGCATTGCGCACTCGGAAGCCTCGCTGGGTTGGGGCGGGCAGGAGCGGCGTATCTTGACGGAATTAACGGGATTCCACAGCCGCCATGCCCGGGTGACGCTGATGGCTCCGGAAAAAAGTGAGATTTTTCGCCGGGCCAATGCCGAGGCAATTTCTGTTGTTCCAATAAATGTCCACAGACTTCACCTGCCCTTTGAGGCGGTTCGCTTGACCCGTTGGCTCAAGCGGAACCAAGTACAAGTGCTCAACACCCACAGTTCGCGGGATGGCTATTTGCTGGGTTTGGCAGGCCGGATGGCCGGCACACCATTGCTGATTCGCACTAGGCACATTGATGTGGATTATCCCAATCCACGAATCAGTCGGCACGCCTTCACCACCTTTGCCGACCATGTGCTGACCACCAGCCAGAAGATCACGGATCGTTTGCGGGCTACTTTTCAACTGTCCGCCGAGCGGATCACCACCCTGCCAACGGGCATTGACCTCACAGCATTCATCCCGCGAGGCGGCCGTGCTGAATTAGGCGATGTAAACGCGAAAAACGAAGAGCCGTGGGTGGGAATGGTGTCGGTGCTTCGTTCGTGGAAAGGGCATCCGGTATTCATTGAAGCGGCGCGGTTGCTGCGGGAACGCGGGGTCAAGGCACAGTTCGCGATCGTGGGCACGGGCCCCCAGCATAACTACATTGTGAGATTGATCGAAGAAAATGGGATGTCCGAACACATTCACCTAACCGGATATCGAGAAGATGTGCCCGGGATACTGCGCGCGCTGGGCGTGCTGGCGATCCCCTCCACCGGGCACGAAGGCATCCCGCAAATTGGCCTGCAAGCGCTGGCTTGTGAAACTCCCGTGGTGGGGAGCGATGCCGGGGGCATCCCGGAAGTTATTCGGCCGGGAGAAACGGGGCTGATTGTACCCGCAGGCGATGCCATGCAACTGGCCAACGCCATCGAGGCCGCGTTGGTGGATTCTAAGATTACCCGGCACATAGCGGAAAACGGGCGGCGACTGGTCGAGCAACATCACGGGCAGGAACATATGCTGGATCGACTTGAAAACATCTATTCGTCTAATTTGCCTGAACTGGTTGAAAAAAGGAAATGATGGGCATTACAAGTATGGTCTGCTAAACGGATCCAGTTTTTGAGTCGCCATTGCATGAACGAAAATACATCCAAATCTCAAGTAGCAGAATTCTACGAAGAATTTCAATCTCACGGAAAATATGATTATTTTTATGGGGATGAAGCCCGTAAAAATCTTTATGTGAAATTAATCGGCCAAGGACACCAAATTCTTGAGGTAGGTTGTCGGTCAGGAAATCTGACTCAGTTTTATCATCAAGGCAATGAGGTGGTGGGGGTGGATGTCGATCGAAATGCGCTAAAGGAATTTGAAAAACGACTCAACCTCAAAGGCCATTGGGTGGATGTAGACTCGGAGAGGCTCCCATTTAATGAAGGTCAATTTGATGTGGTAGTGTTTTCGGAGGTGATGGAGCACTTGCGGTTTCCACAAAAGGCACTGGCAGAAATAAATCGTGTGCTCAAAAAGGGCGGAAGGATGATTGGCTCTGTGCCGAATTCATTTCGCCTTCGCAACCGGTTAAGATTCCTGTTTGGCAATGCGTTCGAGGTGGACGCATCTCACTTGCGTTCCTATTCGCATATTTTACTGCGTCGCGAGCTATCCACTTTTTTTGACCAGATTAAAATCCATCCAATCTCTGGGCATCTGCTGGGCGGAGGCAGCACAGGCATTCCTGTGTTCACATGGCTACCCTTTCGCATTCGTGCATTGTTTGCACTGGATCTTGTTTTTGAGGGAATTCCAAAGGGCATTGAAAAGTGAAAATCATTTTGGCTCGCAGGGAGTTTGGGGCAGGCGGTGGAGCGGAGTTGTATTTGATACGGCTCATTGAGGCGCTAAAGAATGCGGGGCATAGGATACTACTGATCACCGCAGATGCGCAGGCACAATTGGATGATGTGGAAGTTCGAACGATCGTCTTGTCGGGTGGGCGAGCCGCACGGGTTGCCCAATTTGATGAAGGGGTGCAATCGGTGGTGGATGCGACTCCGGCTGATTGCCTCTTTAGCTTGGAACGGCTGAGCCGACAGGATGTGTTGCGGGCGGGGGACGGGGTGCATGCCACATGGCTAGATCAGCGGCGCAAATTCTCGCCGGCCTGGAAACGATGGATGATCGGTCGCGGCGCGTTTCATCAGGCTATGCTGAAGCTGGAAGAGAGCGCGTATGCGGCGGCCAATACGCGGCACCTGATCATCAACTCGGAAATGGTGGGCAACGATATCGGGCAGCGATTTGGTTTTCCCACGGAACGTACGCACTTGGTGCGCAACGGAGTGGATTTGGGGCGTTGGAGAGCAGGCGATCGCGATGGTCAACGCGCGGAATGGGCCGTGCAGCCCGATGAGTTTTTGTTGCTCTTCGCAGGTTCGGGTTGGGAACGGAAAGGGCTGCCTTTTGTAATTGCAGCGGTTGAACAATTGGCAAACCCCAACCTCAAACTCGTGGTCGCCGGCAAAGGCCGCTCATTTCATGCCCCCGCTGGGGTCCGGTTTGTCGGGCCAATGGCGAACTTGGAAAATGCGTATGCGGCAGCGGATTTGTTTGTGTTCCCTCCCATTTATGAACCGTCAGCCAACGTGGTGTTCGAGGCATTGGCATCCGGATTGCCCGTGGTGACCAGCGCAGAAAATGGCGCTGCGGAGGTGATAGAAGAGGGAATCAATGGTACAGTGGTGGAGACCCCTTCGGACATCGATGCGATGGCGGCGGCGATTGAATATTGGCGCAATCGGCCTGATGTCCGCCCCGTGTCGGTAAAAGCAGATTTGAGCTTGGAAAGAAACGTGAGAGAAACGCTTGCCGTATTGGAATTAGCCGCAGCAGAAAGAGCCACGGAACACGGATGAAAATTTCCCTTTGCATCATCACTTTGAATGAGGAGGAGAACTTGAGGCGGTGTCTTGGGAGTGTGGCTTTGGTGGTGGATGAGATTGTGGTGGTGGATTCGGGTAGCACGGATGGCACAGAGGAGGTGGCGAAGGAGTTTGGCGCGCGATGGGTGCATCAGGATTGGCTGGGGTTTGTGGCGCAGAAAAATCATGCGCTGAGTCTGGCGAGTCATGATTGGGTTCTGAGTCTTGATGCGGATGAAGCGTTGTCGGGGGATTTATTTTCTGAATTGCTTTCGGTAAAGGAGGTTCGTTTCCCTGATGAGATTTCGGGCTTCAGCATGCCGCGGTGTGTTTTTTATGAGGGCAAATGGATTCGGCGTGGCGATTGGTATCCGGATCGATTGATTCGCTTGTTCAAGAATGGTGCGGCAAAGTTTGCCGGCGGCAAGGTGCATGAGCGTTTGGAGCTGGAGGGCGAGGTGCAAAATCTGGAAGGCGAAATGGAGCATCATTCATTTGCCGATGCCGCGGACCACTGGGCGCGGTGTGAAAAATATGCGCGCCTTTGGGCGGAGATGAAGTCTGAAGAAGGGCAAAAGGCTGATTGGCTCGATGGGCCGGCGCACGCGATTGTGCGTTGGTTGCGCGGCTATCTATTTCGTGGCGGTTTCCTCGATGGTGCGCAGGGATGGCAAATCGCCAAGCTCAATGCGCGCGAGGTAAACTTGAAATATCGATTGTTGCGGCAGATGAATATTGCCGCACGGGAGTGAGTGGCTTACAAGGCGGGCGCGTGGAACACATCCGGCAAATTTTCAATTTCGGCTGGCCCTATGTGCGGCGGTACTGGGGGCGCTTGGCTTTGGGCATTCTTCTCGGTGTGGCTTTCGGCCTTTTCAATGCCACGTTTGTTTGGGGAACCAAAACGCTTTTCGAACGGCTTGAGCCTGAGAAAACTGAATCCGTTGCCAATCTTCCTCAAGCTGAAGCGGTGCCGGGGGCATGGAAGGCGAAGCTAAACGCAATCAACGATCGAGCGGTGGCTGTGGCGGATGATTGGTTGCCCAAAGTGGGTCAGCCTTTGCAAACGCAGCAGATCATTGGTGGCTTAATGTTTCTGCCGCTTCTGGTGTTGCTGCGCAGTGGCATTGGTTATGCGAGCGTTTATTTTTTAGGATGGGTGAGTGAGTATGCTGTGCGCGATATCAAACTCGATGCGCACAAAAAATTGCAGGGGCTATCCATGGATTATTTCCACGCCCGAAAATTGGGCGATCATACAACCCTCATCAACCGCGGCGCGGGGGCGCTGCACAAGTGCCTGACGTATGGCGTGGCGGATGCGATCAAGGAACCGTTTACAATCCTGAGCCTCGTGGTGGCGATGTTCCTGCTCGATTGGCAGTTGGCATTGTTTGGAATTTTATTTGCCCCGTTGAGTGCCATCCCAATCATTCTTGTGGGTCGCAAGCTGCGTCGTGTGGCCAAGGTGGTTTACACCAAAGGCACGGAGCAGGATAGTCTGATGGTGGAGGTGTACACCAACATGCGCACCATCAAGGCCTACGGGCTGGAGCGGCTGCAGCAAAGTCGGTTTGCGGAAATTTATCAGCGGCTTGCGGGGGCGGGTATGAAAGCGTTGCAAGCCAAGCACCTGCAAAATCCAGTCATCGAATTGCTGAGCATGATTGGCGCGGGCGTGATCATTTTATTTGTCTTCCACACTGGAAAAACCGCACCTCAATTGGTGGGCTTTCTCACGGGCATGATCATGCTCTATCAGCCCATCAAAAAACTCGGTGGCATCAATCAATACTATCAGGAAGCCTCGGTGGGGGTGGGCATGTTGCGCAGCGCGTTTGATGCAAAAGCCACGGTGGAGGAAGCGGCTGAACCAAACGAGCTGGCGCGATTGCGAGGAAGTCTGAAGTTTGAGGCCGTGGATTTCAGCTACGGCGAGGAGCCGGTGCTGCGTGGGCTGGATGTGGAATTGCCTAAGGGCACCAAGCTGGGCGTGGTAGGCGAAAGCGGCGCGGGCAAGAGCACGTTGGTGAGTTTGTTGCTGCGGTTTTATGATCCCACAACGGGCCGCATCACGATTGATGGCGCGGATATCCGCAAGGCATCATTCGAGAGCTTGCGTGGGCAAATGGCGTTGGTGAGCCAGGAGGTTGTGATTTTTAACCAATCCGTGGCCGACAACATCGCGTGCGGCAAGCTGGATGCCTCACGTGATGAAATTATCGCTGCGGCAAAGGCGGCAAACGCGCATGAATTCATCGAGGGCCTGCCCGATGGCTACGACACGAATTTAGGCGAACAGGGCACCCGGCTTTCAGGTGGGCAACGCCAGCGCATTGCCATTGCGCGGGCCTTTGTGCGGGAAGCGCCGATTTTGATTTTGGATGAGGCAACGGCTTCGCTGGATTCCAAGGCGGAGGCGGAAGTGCAGGGCGCCATTGACCGGTTGGAAGAAGGGCGTACGGTGGTGTGCGTGGCGCACCGGCTTTCCACACTGCGCCGAATGGATCGCATCATCGTGCTGGAGGCAGGGCGTCTGGTGGAGTCCGGCAGTTTTGAGGAATTGATGAAGCGCAACGGCATCTTCGCCGCGATGGCCCACAAGCAGGGGATCAATTCTGCTTAGGGTTAGTTTCCCTTCAAGCTGGGATTGCTGCGGGGACCATCATGGTTGCGGGCATTCCGCTTGGGGTGATGGGCATTTGTTGCACGCCGAGGATGGTGTGCAGTTGGGCGTTTAGGATGGTCATGTTCGGGTAACGCTGATCCGGAGAAAAAGCCAGGCAGCGAAGGATGAGTTTGCTGAGCGCGGCGGGCACGTCGGGATTGATTTTGCACGGGGGCATTACCCGATATTTTTCATCCAGCTGATTTCGCAAAGCTTCATCGGGGGTGCGTCCGCTTATGGGTTTGCGGTGGGTGAGCAGCTCGTAGATGGTGGCGCCAAAGGCGTAGATGTCTGCGCGGTGGTCGATTTTCTCATTCTTCAACTGCTCGGGCGGCATGCAGGAGGGGGTGCCGGAGGCGCGGGCGAATTTCTTGGGCTTGCGCGGGATTTTTTGTGCGGTGTCGAAGTCGAGCAAACTCACGTGGCCGTTTAGCGAAATCATCAGGTTTTCGGGTTTGATGTCCAGATGCATCCAGCCGTGGTCGTGTAGGTGGTTGATGCCGTCGGCGGCTTGGATGATCACATCGGCCACGTTGTCCACGAGATGGTCGTGATCGCGCAGGAGCAATTCCTTGAGGTTGGCGCCTTGGATGAATTCCAAAACCATGAACGGGAGGCTATCGGCTTTGCCGTGGTTGATGTAGCGAACCACATTGGGATGGGGCGCGAGCTTGCGCAGCACGGCGAGGCCGGCTTTGAAGAGCTTGGGCGCGTTGGATTGTTTGAGCACGCGCCGCCGCAGCCTTCGCACGGCGACGACGTTTTCATATTCGTCGGTTGCCAGCCAGATTTCCGTGATCCCGCCCTGATTTACACAGTCGTGAAGCCGATATTTCCCAAATTTTTGTGCCATTTGCTAATGTGAGGGGATAGACGCCCTATAATATATTCGCGTTTCACCTAAGTTTTCTTTCAAAAAAGTGAATTTATTATTCCAAAAATGGAAAAAATGCCAAAAACTCGGTAAAACGGGCGCGCAGCATACAGTATATGTCAAGCGATTGGCTCAAGTTGTGGATAACCTTGCCGAATAGTGAATAACTATTGTGCGATGTTTGCCGTACGGGCATGATGTCCTCGGTATGTTTGAAACATCTACGAGATTTGTGCGTCTTACTTGCGTTGGGCGCGGGAGAGTTGCTGCCATTCTGCTGATGATAAATCGAATATTGAAGAACCACTGCGGGTTTTCCAAAGGGCTCGCGGTTGGTGCGCTGGTTGCATTGGGCTTTGCCGGGTGCAAGAACGCGGCGGAATATCATGATGCGGCCGATGATGAGGTGTACGATATTCTCAAGCTGCGGCATCAGCAGTTGTTTGGCAATGAGCAGGCGTTTGCGGTGGAAACGCCTTATTCCGAGCGCGCGCCAGGCGACATTCCTTCGGTGGAAATTATCCTGAACCGCTTTTCCGACGGCACCAATTTACTCACGCTGCCCAAGGCACTGGAGATGGCGGTGAAGAGCAGCCGCGATTACCAACTCCAACGCGAGACGTTGTATCTTTCCGCGTTGTCGCTCACCGGCGAGCGGCACAAGTTTGCCCTCAAGCCCACCAAGGCCAATCTTGACCTCAGCCGCAATCGGTCGAGCAGCAATGTGAACACCACAGAATCCGACGCGAGCCTGACCCTGAGCAAGGCGCTGAAAACGGGCGGCACGTTAACCGCCACGTTGGCCAATGACCTCACGCTCTTTTTCAATGGCGGCGGGCCGAAGATTCCGGACATCACTTTGGCACTCACCCAGCCGTTGCTCAAGGACGCGGGCGCAAAGTTCGCCGAGGAACTGCTCACCCAATCCGAGCGTGACCTCGTGTATGCCATCCGCACCTTTTCGCGTTATCAAAAAACGTTTCTCGTCGATCGAATCTCGGAGTATTTGCAGTTACTGCAGAAAAAGGATGAGGTGCGCGTGCAATACCAGCTGTACCAAAACCGAATCCTCTTTCGGCAGGAACAGGAACTGCGTTTGCAGGGCGAGCTGATCAGCCAATTCGAGCTGGATCAGGCGTTGCGGTCTGAGTATCAATCCAAGGTCAGCTATATTAATGCCATCGAATCCTATCAGGCCTTGCTGGATGATTTCAAAAAACAGCTCAACCTGCCCTTGGGCGAATCGGTAGTGCTCGACGATGCCGAACTGGGCAGCCTCAAGCAGTTTGGCCTGCGCCCGGTGCCGTTGAATGACAAGCACGGGTTCCAGCTCGCGCTTACCAACCGGCTGGACATCCTTAACAACATCGACAAATTCGAGGACAAAAAGCGCAAAGTGGAAGTCGCCGCCAATGATCTGCTGCCCAGCCTTGCGGTGGTGGCGGATTACTCGCTGAAGGACCAGTTTTACAACCGCAACTCATTCGACTTTGGCGACTACTCCGGCAAGATCGGTCTCTCGCTGGATTTGCCGCTGGACAAGCACACCGAGCGCAATGCCTATCGCAAAAGCCGCATTACCTTCGAACAGCAGCTGCGCAGCCTGATGAAAACGCTCGATGATTTGCGCGACGAGATTCGCACCAATGTGCGCACGCTCGCGCAGAATCACCAGACCTACATCATCAACCAAAAGGCCCTCATCGTTGCCATGCGCGAGGAGGAAAAGGCACGGCTGGATATGTTGGCGGGTGAACGCGTTTCACCGCGTGACATCCTCGAAGCCCAAACCGCCGTGGCCAAGGCGCGCAATGACGTCACCAAATCGCTCATCAATTTCCACACACAGCGTCTGAAGCTGCTCAACAACACCGGCATTCTGGACACGGGGTTGGATGCGTTTTGGATAAAACCCCAACCCGTGCCGGGCGTGGCACCCGCAGTGCCCCTGGCACCGGGTGCGGCGCAGGACGTGCCCGTGTTGCCGCCCACCCAGATTTTAGGCAATTAAATCGAATCTAAATCATGAAAAAAAATATTCTGTTTCCGATAGTCGCAATCTCATTCGTTGCCGCGGGGCTGACGGGCTGCAATTATTTTGCTGACTCATCAGAGGTGGCCGCAGGGTACGGAACGGAGAAAGTGGAGAACGAGCAATTCATCGTATCCTTTTCCGAAGGCGGCGAATTGGTGGCGGTGAATTCCGTGAAGGTGGAGAGCGAAATGGACGGCTCCTCCACCATCGTCAGCATTGTGGACGAGGGCACATACGTAAACGGCCCGCGCGAGGTGCAGGCGGAGACGGACGATACACCGGCGAAACTGGCCGCGCGGCACAAGGTGGACGAGGCGGAATTGCGTCGCGTGAATCCTGATCTGGAGGAGGCGATTGCCAACAAGGAAACCATCAGTATTCCTGGCGATTTGCTCGTGAAACTGGATGAAGGATCGTTGAAGGACAGGATTCTCAGCCAGGAAATCTCGGTGCGTACTTCGAAGAATTCTGTCACCAAGTCACAAAATGATTTGGAAATTCAGAAGCTCAAGAATGAGCAAAACATTGATGACGCCAAGATTGCGCTGAATTTTTCCCAGTTGGATTTGGAGAAATTCAAGGACAGCGATGCGCAGCTCAAGCGGGATGATTATGCCGGGCAACTGGCCAATCTCTCCAATCAGGTTTCCATTTCGGAGGCCAAGCTGCGGTGGCTCAAGGAGCTGGAGGAAAAGAAATTTCTCTCCAAGATGTCCCTGCGTGAGGAGGAGCAAAAGGTCGCCGAGTACCGGCACAAGATCAAGATGCTGGCCGGCGAGAGTGATGCCTACGAAAAGTTTGTGTACCCCAAATCCGAGCAGGATTATAATTCCAAAATCAAGCAGGCCGAGTTGGGGCTGACTACCGTGGAACAAACCGCCACCAACAACATGATCACCGCCCAGGAAGAAGTGGACACGCAGAAACAAAAACTCGTACTGGAAGAGGAGAAGCTTTCCGAGGTGAAGGATCAATTGAACAAGAGCCGCATTTACGCCCCCGCCAGCGGGTTGGTGGTGTATCACGTGGGCGAATCCTCCCGCTACGGCGGTTCCTCCGGCATCATTGAGAAAGGCACCACCCTGCGCAAAGGCCAGGACATCATCCACCTGCCGGATCTTTCAAAAATGAAAGTGCAGCTCAAAATTCACGAGAGCCGCATCAACCAGGTGAAGCCCGGCCTGCAGGTGCAGATCCGCATCGACACCATTGCCGACCGCACATTCCGCGGGGAGATCACCTATGTCGCCCCCGTTGCCGCCGCTGCGGAGAGATGGGGCAGTGACAAGAAAGTATTCAAATGTGAGGTCTCCATCTCGGACAAGCTTCCCAGCTACATTCGCCCGGGAGCCTCGGCCACCTGCCGGATCTTTGTGGCCAATCTTCCCAAGATCCGCGAAGTGAACGGCAAGAAAATAAAAACATTGCGCGTGCCCATCCAGAGCGTGGTGACCACAATTGAAGGGCGCCGGGTTTGCTTCAAGATGAACGACAATCACCAGCCCGTGCCCGTGGCGGTGGAAACCGGATACTACGACCAAACCCACATCCAAATTACCCGGGGCCTGGAATTGGGCGAGACCATCCTCAAGGCACCCCTGCTCCACGCCAAGGAACTCAACGTTGGCGGCGGCTTCTTTGGGTATCGGCAGGTGGACGCCGATGAGTTTTTTGCCGATCTGCCCGAAACCATGGAGCCTGCCAAGCCGGCGGAAACCCGGCCCAATCCCGCCCAACACGCCGACCAGAAGGCGCCGTCCGCCAAGGGCGGGCAAACGAGCCGAGGCAAAGGCAGGCCCGGCGGTGGGTTTGGACGATCCAGTGAACCCCCTTCCGAGCTCAACCTCACCGCCGAGCAGAAAACCCAATGGGCCGCAGCCATGAAAAAGATGGCCGACAAAATGGCCGCCATGCGATCGAGCGGCGACTGGAGCCAGGCCGCCAGTCTGCGCACCGATTTACAGGCGGATTTGGAGAAGTTTTTGACCAAGGATCAGCTGGCGAAATACGCCGAACTGCGCGCCAACCGGGGCGGTGGCGGGGGTAACCGGCCTAGTGGCAGTGGAGGTGGCGGGCGTAGGGGAGCCCTGATGGACTTGGATGCAAATGACGACGGCCAAGTTTCCGAGGAGGAATTTGAAAAAATGCCCCAGCACTTACGACAGTTTGTGGGAGAGTTTGACGCGTTGGATACCGATGGCGATGGCGGCATCAGCAAAGAAGAAGCCGCCGCCGCCACGCTGCGAATGATGCAACGCTTCCAAGGCGG
>CAZJRV010000003.1:9065-34071 GCA_964548235.1 uncultured Verrucomicrobiota bacterium | reverse complement strand
AGCCGCTGCCGTGCTGGCCGACACCCGCGCCGCCGGACTCATGATCGGCCGCTCCGCCATCCCCAACCCGTGGCTCTTCACCCAAATCCGCCAGAACCAAGACGGCGAGACCCAATCCACCCCCACCGGCCGCGATGTGCTGGATTATTTGAGGAACCTTTTTGAAACCGTGCGCCCGCCGAACTTAAGTGAGCGCTCGCACGTGTCGAAGATGAAAAAATATTTCAATTTCATCGGCATCGGCATCGAGCCCACCGGCGACTTCCTCCACCGCATCCGCCGCACCACCACCGAGGCCGAGCTGTTTGGCATCTGCGAGGAACACCTCGACCACGACGACCCAATGCCGTTGAAACCTTTCGACCTTGCACTCAAGCCAAGTGACGTGTTGGCCGGGGAACACAGGTGAGGAAATTGATTATTCCGCCAACGGTGGCCGCCATTGAAACTCCGGCATCCGCAGCCCGGCCAACGAGGGATACGCCGCGCCGCCGAACACCCCCGCGGACACCTCGTCGAAAATCAATCCGCAATCCCACCAAAACCCCTCCGCCCGCACGCCGCACGCGCGCAGCAGTTTGCCATGGTCCAGCCACACCAGCACGTCATCCACCCCCTCACGCAGCGCGCGAAAGTAGCGCTTGGCAATCATCTCCGCCACCAGCAGCACCAGCACCTCCAGCTTCAACCCAAGCAGACGCCGAACCCGCTCGAAACACCAATCCGTCCAGTGCCAGCGCAACCGGGGCGCGTTCAGCAAATCCAACACACGCCCCATCAACCGCGCGTGTTCCTGCTCCTCCTTGATGAACAAATCCTGCGCGTGCCGGTACTCCACCGGCTCGCCCGAGGCATTGCGCCGCAGCCAAATTCCATCACCCGACTCGCCCAATTGAAACCGCTGCAGCGACCGCACCAGCTCCGCCCGAATCGGCGGCGCCACGCGCACCCCCTCTCTCCACGGAATCTCGCGGCGCTTCTCCGCGTTCAAGTGAAAGTACCCCAGCCAATCCATTATGCAACCTCCCCCACCAATGTTTGCGACAACTCTCGCACGCGGGATTCCACCGCATCAATCGTTTCATCCGGCGTCGATGTCCCCGCCGTGATGCCCAGCACGCCGAACTCCGGCAACCACTCCGCCCGCACATCGTCGGGCCCCTGCACGTGATGGACGGACCCACAAAACTCACCACACGTCCGCGCCAGTTCCGCCGTGTTATTGCTGTTCGCGCCGCCAATTACCAAGACCACGTCCGATTGCTGCGCCAATTCCACCGCCGCCTGCTGCCGTTGCTTGGTGGGGCGGCACACTGTGTCCACAAACCGCACCTCCGCCCGCGGGAACCGCGCCTGCAAATAATTCACCAACGCCCGTACGCGCGCGATGGGCTGCGTGGTCTGCGCTACCACGCCAAAACGCGCGCGCGATTCGAGCGCATCCATGTCCGCCTCATCCAGGACCACGTCGCACTCGGCCAAATCCTCCGTAAGCCCGCGTACCTCCACGTGGCCGCGCCTGCCGATGACGATTGGATGAAAGCCCGCCTCCGCCAAGTCCCGCACCTGCTCGTGCGCGTAATGCACCAGCGGACACGTGGCATCGCTCAATGAAAGTCCGGCCGCTTGCGCACGCGCGCGCGCTCCGGCCGATGCGCCATGGGCGGTAATCATCGCCGCGATTGTCCCCACTCGTTCGGGTTCATTTTCAAATTGCACGCCGCGCTGTTCCAAATCATCCAGCACCGCAGTGTTGTGAACCAATTCGCCAAGCACCGTAAGGGGTTTCGACGCTGTCTCGCGATGCGCCAGCGCAATTGCATCGCGCACGCCAAAGCACATTCCCAAATGCTCGGCTCGGCGAATAGCCAGGCGGCCTGGATTAGGCCTGTTGACTTTGTAAGGCAAAGTTTGTGTTGTCATTTGATTTATTCCTCCTTGATTTCGAAGACTTGGCAGATTTGGATTTCATCCCAGTTTGCTTGGCCGATTTCACGATGCCTTCCAGCAACCCCACATATTCACCAAATGCCTTGCGGCCGGCGGCGGTGAGGATGCAAGTGGTGAGCGGACGATTCTGCTGAAAACTTTTTGCCACTGCCACGTAGCCTGCCCTTTGCAACGTGCGAATGTGGGTGGTCACATTTCCATCGGTCATCCCCAACGCATCGCGCAGTTCCGTGAACGAAAGCTCCGCAGAAGCCGCGAGCATGGACATAATCGCCATACGGCTTTTCTCGTGGATTATTTTATCCAATTGCTGGAAGCTTTCAGCCTTCATTCTTCTCGGTCTTCTTCCGGGGGTTCCGCTGTCAGTTTCAAATACAGTCCGTAAACCAAATGATTGGCCCCGAACGCCCAACCCATCACCCAGTGCGCGTGCGCTTCATCGATCCATTTCCATTCACCATAAGTGTTCAAACACAGGCAAATGGAGCCCAAAGCAACGAAGATCCATCCCGCCAAACGAAGTCCTCGTCGCATGAAAAACCCTGTCGCGTGCAGTGCCCCGCCATAAAGCACCATCCACAGGGCAATTAAGCGGATGCTGTCGCGCTCCTTGGGCGCACCATAAATTTCCAGAATCCCCAACCCCAGTCCCGCGAGCAACAGCGGTGCCATCGCATGCGCCACGCGGCGGGTGGGCGATGACCAAAAATCTTCCTCCGCCTGCAAAGCCTGCCGCCGAATGAGCAGCAATGCGGCGATGCCGGCCACGGCGGCCACGCCTAGCCAGTAACCGGCGAAATGGCCCTGGCCCGTCCAGCCCATGCCCTCCGCCAGCCCCGCAGCCGCCATGCCGAGCACTCCCACAGTGATGGCCACCGGCGCCAGGGCGCGGCGATACACGCTGGCCCGTTCCATCAGGGTGCGAATGGTATTCAGGTTCTCCTCAGCCCACTTGGCGCTCATGCGTTTACTTTGTATCACAAAGTAGATGAAGCGCAAGGATTATGTTGGGGATTTATCCCAAAAAATAGTAACGCTTGGGAATAGTGGATGGATGTCCCAAGACCCGCGGCTTACACTTGGTCGGCGGCGACTTTCTGCAGGATTTCCTCGAGGGTGGTCTTGCGGTCGACGACCATTTGCAGGCCGCCATCCCATAGGGTGCGCATGCCGGCGTTGACGGCGATGTCCTGGATGTCGCGCGTGGGTTTCTTTTTCATGACGGCCTCGCGGACGTCCTCATCGCAGGTGAGCAGCTCGGTGATGGATGAGCGGCCGCCAAAGCCGGTTTCCGCGCAGGCGGAGCAGCCGACCCCGCGGAAGAAACTCTCGTGCGCGATGGCTTGTTCCACGTAGTCGCTGCCTTCGTGCTGGCGGAGTTGCTCGAGGGCATACCCCTCGGGTTGATAGCCGGCGGAACAGTGGATGCAGTTTTGGCGCAGCAGGCGGACTCCAAGCACGCCAATAATGGTGGAGGCGAGCAGGAATGGCTCGATGTTCATGTTGATGAGGCGGGCAAAGGTGCCGGAGGTGGTGCCGGAGTGGATGGTGCTGATGACAAGGTGGCCGGTCATGCCGGCGTTGATTGCGATGTCGGCGGTTTCCTCGTCGCGAATCTCACCCACCATGATGATCTCGGGATCCTGCCGCATGAGGGAGCGCAGTGCAGCGGGGTAGGTGTAACCCATGCCGACGTTGAGGGAGGATTGGTTGACCCAGTCGAGGTTTTGCTCCACGGGATCCTCCACGGAGGATACGGCGACGGCGTTGCCAGCTTTTTCCAGGATGAACCCGATGGCGGCATAGATGGCGGTGGTCTTGCCCGAGCCGGTGGGGCCGGTAAGCAGAATGAGACCGGTGGGTTTGGAGACGGTTTCCTTGAAGCGTTCCAGCGTGTCGTCATCGAACCCGAGCGATTCGATGTTGAACATCTTGGCGTCCGGATTGAAAATACGGCAGACGATTTTCTCGCCGTATACGGTGGGGAAAATCGAAACGCGCAACTGGACCCCGTGGAATTCCTCAGGTGCGGCCTTGCCGTCCTGCGGGAGATCCTTCACGTGGCTTTTCATGTTGGCCATCACCTTGAAGCGGCCGCAGATGTTTTCATGAAAATCGCTGGGGATGCCCACCACCCACTGCAGCACGCCGTTGGCACGCACGCGCACGCCGGTCATATCTTCCCAAGGTTCGATGTGGATATCGCTCGCGCCCCGGTCGAGGCCGTCCTGAATGATGACGTTGACCAGGTGGGGCACATCCACCAACTCATTGGCGGCGGCTTGGGCCTCGATGTATTGCTCGGTTGCGCTCATGAAGGGCGCAACGATACGGAACCCCATGCGCTTCTGTCACTCTCAAACTGGGAGGGTGTAAATTTATCTTAGCTTCAGCGCGGTGAGTTTGTTTTTGCCGTCGCGGAGGCCGTCTTTCAGGAAGAGAACGCCGCCGGAGTAGACCGGAAATGTCCACGAGGTTTGGCTGGCATTTTCAATGTGGCCCAGCTGGGTAAATTTGGCGGGGGTTGCCTTCAGCAAAGTCACTGCGCCGTGTGAGCCGTGGATTAGGAGGGTTTCACCGATGGAAATCACGGAGGCGTAGTCGGTAAATCCGCGTTGGCTCCATTCGGTTTTGCCGGTCTTGTGATTGAGGCACACGAACTCGGAATTTTTACCGCGCGATGAGCCGAGGCCGTACAGGTAGCCATCCACCAAAACCGGGGTGGTGATGTTGGTTCGTGCTTCGCGGTTTCGCCAAATTTCCTCGGCGGTTTGGCCGTTGCCACTGTTGCGGATGCGCACTTGAAACGTGCCCACGGTGTGGCTGGCCACGGTGACGGTGTCGCCATGGAGGATGGGGGTGACGATGTTGCGCGCGGCACCGGTTTTAACGGGAACGCTCCAGAGAATTTTGCCGTCCTTGGCGCGATAACCGATCATGTTGGCGGCGGTGACCATGATGATTTGTTCCTCGCCGGCGAGTTTGCCGCGCATTAGGCCGGAGTAGGCGGCGTAGTCGGTGCCGCTTTTCCAAACGAGGTTGCCGGTTTTTTTCTCAAGGCAGACGAGGCTCGCGCCGGTGTGGCCGCCGGCGGGGGCGTAGATGTATTTGGCGTCGGTGACGGGTTGGCCGTTGTTGCCATGGCGGCTGGCGGCTGTGCCGCTGCTACCGGGGGCGTTTCCCCCAAACCATTTGGCGCCGAAATCCTTGGCGTAGTTTTTCCGCCACAGGATTTTCCCGCGATCCATGGTCATGCAAACCAGATCGCCCGAAGCACTCTGGCAAAAGAGCAGGTCACCATCAATAAGCGGCGCGGTGCGTGGGCCGGGGCCGTAGACATTGGTGTATGGCCAGGAAGGCGCGTAGGCGCTCATCCAAATGGTTTTGCCAGTTGCCGCGTTGTACGCCGTAGCGGCTTCCTTGCGGTTACCATAAACGCTGATCTCGCAGAGCACAACCAGCACTCCCTTGGCGAGAGCGAGGCCGCCCTGGCCTTTGCCGGTGGGGACTTGCCAAAGCGCGGCGGGTTGGGCGGGCAGCTTGGTGAGGGCGGGCTCGCCGTGAAGGATCCCGTCGCGGTTGATGCCGCGCCATTGCGGCCAATCACTGGCAGGGATTGAAACGGCGAGGGAGAGGCAGAGAATGGCAAGGGCGGTTTTCATCGCCCAAAGTTTGTGTCATGGGCGATGGGCGGGCAACCTTTTTCGGAAAGGGAAAGGGGAAGGAAAGGTTAAGGCGCTTCGGGCTGGGCTTCCGTTGCCCCGGCGGGTTCCGGCCAGTCGCCGTCCACAATGTGCAGTACGGCTTGCTCGGCGAGTTTGGTGGCAATGGTGGAGATGGCCTGTCGTTGGCCGGCGATGAGGTCGTTGCCCACGCGTATAGTGGAGGTGCCGGTGAGGGTTTCATGGAAGATTTCCTCGCCGGTTGCGCTGTTGATGACGGTGATTTCTGCGGAGAGTTCCATGGTGTAATCCTGAACGGTGAGCACGTCTCCGGGTTTGTAGCTCACGCCGTTTCGGCGGAAGCTGACCAGTTTCCCGGTGACGATCAGGTCCCCCTCGGCCTGGGTCTCGAGGGTGTAGGTTCCGTCTTTTTGAAATTCGTGTTTCAATTTCCGGTCCACGGCGGTCGCAATGCGGGGCTCAAAGGTTTCATTTTCAAAGAATTTCACCTGCACCGAGCGCGCGCCGGCGGTGCGTCCGCCGGTGGGGCCGGCTTGATAGCCCGCGCATCCCAATCCCCAAGCGGCTACCGCCGCCAGCAATCCAATCGTGGTTCGGTTGATTTTCATGATTACTCTTTATTCGCTTCCGCCTCGCGCCGGTCGATCTCCGTCTCGGCCGCCTTGAGGATGGTTTCCGCGCTAGTTTTCAAGGCCAACACGGCCTGATATGCAGTTTCCTCATCATCCACCGCTTTACGCAGTTCGGGGCCTTGCAGGCGCAAATTCAATTCAATCCGCCGGGACACGCGCTCCACAAAACTCAACCGGCGATCCTTGTAATTCGCTAACTCTGCTGGGGTCACTCCATGGATTTCCTCCGCCAAGTCCAGCGCCTCGCGGACGCTTCGTTTGGCCACGCGGAAGAGTGAGTCCCTTGCCTGTCCGTTAATGCGACGGGCCTCGATATAAACAGGGCTGTCCTCGGGAGCAAGTCCCTCCACTTTTTCCGCACGCGCGGAGGTTTCACCAAAGTACTTAAAGGCGGCGATCCACTTTCCGCGGCGCTCGTAGAATTCTGCAACGGCCAAGGCACCCCGCACGCGTTCCAAGTGCAGCCGGTTAATACGCTCGGTGGCCTCGGTGCGCTTGGCCTCCAATTGGGGGCTGGCGGCGTTGAGCGTGCGGAAATCGGTATAAGCGTTGATGGCGCGTTGGGCCATGCTTTGGTCGTACACACCCTCGTTGGCCTGGATTTCGAATATGGCGGCAACGCGGAAGCCGGCCTCGGCCACCACGCGGTCAATCTCCGCCTGATTGGGCCGGGGCGCATCGCCCGGGCGCCGTTGGTAGCGGTCGGCCAACAGTTGATAGGCTTCGGTGGCTTTTTTGTATGCCTTTTCATCCGCGAAAAATCCCCAAAACCCCTTGAGCGCGCGCTCGTGGGCCTGGCCCACGCCAAACTGAGCCGGGGCGGCCAATTGACCATGGGGTGCATTGGTCACCACCTGCCGGTAGAGATTTGCCGTGCGGCTCATGGAGGAAAATAGGGGCAGATACATCCGATCCTGATATGGGATTTTCCAGCGGTACCATTTGCCATCCAGATATTCGCCGGCGATGCTATACATTAGGCGAGTCACCTCCGCCCGTTTGGCGGCCTCATAATTGGGGTGGGCATCGAGAAGCGCCTGATATTCCTGAAATGCGTTCTCTTGAAACCCGCGCTTTTCATAAACTTGTGCCACAATGCGGCGCGCCTCGGGCGCCAGATCCGCGTTTGGGTGGTGCGTATACAGCCAGCGCGCGGCAAACAGAGCCTTGGAAAAATCCCCTTCCGCAAAGGATGCCTGGCTCATGTCAAACAGCTGCTCGGCCGTCATCGTGAAAAACTCGGCCTTCACGCCCGGCGGCAGGTACTTCCAGCCCACGCCCGGAAAAAATTTCAGCCCATGCCCGGGGGAAGCGGTATTGCGCAACCGGTCGATGGGATTGCGGTTCGGCGGGTTCACAGGGCGGCCGCCCGCGCTTTCATCCTTGCTGGAAACACAGCCCACGAACCCCGTGCCCAGCACGCTGAGTGCGAATAGAATCAGGAAACCCCTCGTCATGAGCCCACGCTAACGGCATGACTGCGCGCCGTCAAGCCGGAGCCTTTCACGGGTTGTTCACGCCCGTATTGACTTGGGAAGCGTGTAAATGGGAAAGTCCGCGCCTATGATTCGGCTGGTCCTGTTCGATATCGACGGCACCCTCATCCTCACCGGCGGCGCAGGCATGAAGGCATTTGCACAGGTATTTGCCGAGGAATTCGGGCTGCCCCACGCCACCGAATCGATGGTGTTTGCCGGGCGCACCGACCGGGCGCTGGTATTTGAAATTTTCCGCGCCAACCACATCGAGCCCAACGAGGAAAAATTCAACCACTTTGCCCAGGCTTACACGCGACGACTCAACGAACATTTACCGGCCGATCACACCGAACCCCTCCCGGGCGTGTGCGATTTTCTGGATGCCATCGAAGCCATGCAATCTCCCCCCATCCTCGGCCTGCTCACCGGGAACCTGCCCCGTGGTGCCGAGTTGAAACTCAGTCATTACAACCTCTGGCACCGATTTCAATTCGGCGCATTCGGCGACACCACCGAGGACCGAAACGAAATTGCCAAAAGCGCGTACGAACAAGCCCGCCCGCTTTTGCCAAACCTCACCCCAATCGAAATCCTGATCATCGGTGACACCCCCGCAGACATTCAATGCGGCCAAGCCATCGGGGCCCCGGTCCTCGCCGTTGCCACCGGCAATTTTAGCGAAATAGAACTTGCCGCACATCATCCCACGCACCTCGCGCCCGATCTCAAATCCGTCTCAACCCAAATCCTCACCCCATAAAAACAGGGCGGTCTCTTTCGAGACCGCCCCCGTTTTCTCTCTCCACCCGTTCCTTGGCCCCCGCCAAAAGGCAGGGTCAAATTAAGATTATTGGTTTGGCACGATCAACGGCGAAGTTGCATTTTGATCCGCTGCGCTCAAGAGCAACACCCGGCGCGCGGTGCTGCCCAACCACGTGTTTCTTACATTATTGATCGCCGCTTTGGTCATGCTGATTTGCGTGCCCGCCGCATTGATCGTAATCCCAGCCGGCAGTGCATTCGGGTCAATTTGAACTGATTCCTCAATGCTCCGCAGCCCAGTGCTGTTGCCCAAATAAATCCGCTTCAACCCCCGGAAATTGGAACCGTTGATAATCAGCAGTCCTCGAGTTGCATTGTAATCACTCCCGTTAAAATCGGCAGAGCCGGCGAATGTGTTGGCCGAAGTTCCCGTTGGATTTACACCTCCAGATATTGGCAAGAAATCCGGTGTCGCAGAAATAGTGAATCCCGTGGAAGCCGGGC
The DNA here is from genome assembly GCA_964548235.1 of uncultured Verrucomicrobiota bacterium. Lineage (GTDB taxonomy): Bacteria > Verrucomicrobiota > Verrucomicrobiia > Limisphaerales > UBA1100 > JACNJL01. The sequence continues at coordinate 25,062 of CAZJRV010000003.1, read as the reverse complement.
TGATAGCCGTGCCGAACGGCGTAACCACCCGGACCCTCCGCACCCCGCGGCCGTTGTTCAGGTATTGCGAGGAATCCAGCAGATGTCCCTGACCTGTGAAGGCCGCTGCGTTGGCGGACAAATTGAAGCTCGTTGAAGTGACCCCGGTAACGCCCGTGGTATCCGTCGCATCCGTCACGCCCGGAATTGGATTGCCATTCACATCGATTATCTGCACCGAGCTGAGCAACAACAATCCGGTTCCGCTAAAGGCGATCGTATCGCTGTCGCGCCTGTAATCAATGTTCGTATTAGTAATCCCAGCCAGTGTTGTATGAGTTGGGGGCACGCCGACTATGAACCTCGAGGCGGCCGAGGTGAACAGGGTATCCCGATCACTAGTCAGCTTAAACCGACGATGCCGGTTTTCCTTTTGCGAGTCGGCAGATGGAGCATTATTAAATTGCGCTATTTGTGTATCAATGTTGATCGTGGTGTCCGTCACAGTCACCCCCGGATGCGGCAGCACAATCTTTGGAGTGTTCGCAAGTGCGGTTCCATTTTCATCGACGATTTCAATTTCCTTGATGTTCAACAGCCCGGTGCCCGTCATGGAAACATCATCACCCAGTTGTTGTTCCCGATTAAATGCACTGTCTCCACCAAATGCACCCAACCCGCCAATGGCCGGCTGGACATTTACATTAAATGTGGTGCCATAGGTATGATTGCCGATTACATTGTATACCTTGAATTTCCGCTGCTGATCTGTGCTATGTCCATCCGCATCGTTGTAGGGAATGACGTTTGAGGATACCTGGATGCGGGAACCATTGTCATCCACTGTCACCCCGGCATTGGGCAGGTTGATGACCACCGGGTTCGGGAATGAGGTTCCGTCTTTTTGCACTACCTCAATCGCCAGCGCTGTGTTGAGTGCTGTGCCATTGATATCCAAACCACGATCGCGGCGATACGCCACGGTGGTGCTAATGTTCGAACGGGTGCCATTGGTTTCTATGGATTCAAGGCTTGTGATAACCGGCTTGGTCGTGATCCAGTTGATCAACTGGACATTATTCGTTGCGCTCAAGGTGGATGCCAATGAATTGTTGGTGCCATCCCGAGCCACACGAATCCGGCGCCAAGGTCCATCTGATTTAAAATCAAACGTGTTCAACGGCAAGACCGCCTGGGTGTCACTCAACACCTCCCAATTCACAGCCGTGGCATTCCCATTCTGCGGCGACACCATATTCCCCAACCCATCCTCGAGCCGGACATGAGAAAGTGTTGCATTTCCATCAGCTGATCTTTGCTGGTTACTCTTGAAGCCATAGCCATAGACGGTTAGTGGCTGGGCGCGGTCGAAAATTTGGTTGTCGCGGGAGGTGCCGGTGACAACGGCGCGGCCGGTGTAGATGTTGAAGAATTGCGGACTCTTCGCGCTCGGTCCCACGGTGTTCCACACGCGGATGGTGCGGGCGGTGCCCTCGGCCTGCTCGGTGAGTATGCCGGGTGGAATGGTGATGAGCTGGTCGTTTACCTTGAACTTGCCCACGTTAAACAGGGTTTGCACCACCTTGTCGCCACTCATCACTTCGATGGCCTGCACGCTTGAAAGTTTAGTGCCCACGATGGATAGGGTTTCTTGTGTGCGTGTGAATGAATTGGTGGCAATGGGCGTGGTTCCGCCATTGTCGGAGATCATCGTGATCTCGGGCACACTGACCTGTGGGGCGAGCACGTTTTCAAGCGTCCACATGGTGGCGTATTTTTGTGGGAACACGACCACATCCTCCGGGCCGGGGCCCTTGATGTAGCCCCACAGTGAAAAGGGCTGCACTTGGTTGCCCAACACGGTGGTTTCGCCACGCCAAAGCACTTCGAATCCTTCGGACATACGTGCAAAGGAATACACGCGAATCTGCGGGGCGGCGGGGTTCACATCGGTGACGATGGTGCCGGGGCCAACGGGAACGGCCGCGCCACCCGGGGGGGCCACCAGACTGCCGGTGCTCCACGGATTGTTGTCAACAAAGAGCGCCGCATTGTTGGTGCCCTGCCGGTTCCAGGCGATGGGTACACCGTCGGCGGCGGATACGCCGAGATCTGCAGCGATGAAGACGATGTCCGGCACCGCCGCGACATTACGCCCGACCTTTTGCGTGCGATAAACGCGCGTGGGCGGGGCGATCCATGCGCTGGAGCCCGGCGTGGTCGAGTTGAGCCCCTGCACATTATTCAAGTTGGTGGATATAAAGGTGTCAGTCCAAATAAAGTTGGTGCCCATGATCACCGTTCCGATCAGGGAATCCAGCGGCATGAAATGCAGCCGCATGGTGTCCATCCCGCCACGCAATGCCTGCCCGATGATGTTGCCGCCTGCGCCCACACCGAGTATCCCCTGCACACCAAACAAGGGGCTGGTGCGCGCAAATGCGGGGGTACGAGGCGCGGTGGCTCCCAGCGTGCGGCGCGGGAAAGCGCCCCGCCCCTGCGGCATAGCGCTTTGCATGAAATTTTGCGCGTGCTGCTGTGGCAGGATCTGCGCCGGCTCCACCAGCGTCACCTGGCCGCCATTGGCCTGCGGGTAAAGGTCTTCCCACACGATGTTGTTTGTGTGGTACAGGTATTTCATGGCGCCAGCATCATCATATGTCAACGCGTGCCGTGGCTGGTATTGGCCGCCCATCGCATTCTTGCCGTCATAATAAACGCCGAAGTCAAACAACGTGGGCGTATCGGTCCAGTAAATCGCGGTGTTGCCGTAAAACGCATCCACAATCCCCGAGACCGCCGTCCACGCGTTGCCGCTGGTGTCGGTGGTAAATTCCTCCATATCCACAAAAGAAGGAATTTCCGCACCTGCCGGTGCACCGCCCGCGCGCGGGGCTGCATCGTGAATTAAGCGGTAACTGTAAGTCACCCCGTTGATCACGTCGGTGGGTTGCAAGGTAAGCGGATCGAAGTTGTTGAGCCGCACATTAAAGCTCCATTCCGTGCCCGTCCCATTCTGGGCAATGCTCCGCGTGGTAAACGCATATCGGTGCGGATTGCCCACGCCCATTTGGTTCACCAGCATCCCCAGCACCAGGCTTTTCAGGTCAATAATCTGCTGATTCTGGGCGGTGGTGTTGAGCCAGGTGGTGTTGAAATTGCTCGCAAACCCATCCCGGGCATAGTCCATGCCACTCACGCCCTTGTAGCTTCCATCCTCCGGCTCAAAGAAATCGTTCATCACCCGGATGGCATCATTCACCGCATTCACCCCTTCCAAGCCGAAGTAGCGAACAAAGCTGTCATCAAACGAATACGTCAAATCCGGAACATTCCACCGGAAAAAACGCTTGAGATCCTTGGGGCCGCCGAGATCGTCGGTGATGTTCAGGCTCACGGTGTTGCCGCCCACCGTGGCAACCGCATCGGCTGGCATCACCAGCGGACCAATCATCACGAAGCCCTGCACCCCCCCCACAGTGACTAGCAGCATCAATGCCGTTGCCAATAATCTATTTTTTATCATCGGTTACCGTTCCCCTTTGGTTGGCCTGGGAATTGGCTTGGCGCGGCATCCAGATTGGCCCGGCGCACCGCATCAATGGCCTGTGGAGTGCCGGTCCATGGCCGGCTGGCCTGCGTTGCGCCCGGGGCCTGCTCATTTGCGGCCGCTTGGGAGATTTTAAATTCCATCACTCGAAACTAGTTTGTGCGCACCACGCGCAGGAACTTGTCACTGCCATTATTTACCGACATCGAGTCAAATCCCGTCCGCTGGCCTGTGCGGGTCGTGCCCAAGTTACGCCAACTTTGCTTGTCGCTGGAGGATTGTACTTGATACCGAGCCCCGGCCTGGGAAATCCAGGTCAGCTTTGAGCCCCGGCCATTGCGCACCACCGAGGCCGGCACGGCGCGGTTGCCCGTTTCCCGGGCATATTGCGCAGAGGCCCGGGCACTTTGGCGCATACCGGCAAAGCGCTGGCTGGCTGCACTGGGCTGCGCGTTGCGGCCCACGCTGCGCGGTTGGTATTGCGGCGTCGCCCTCCCCGGTTGCTGCAAGCGTGTGCTTTGGCGAGCCACCGGCTGGTAATTGCGCACCGAGCTGCTCCGCTGCGACCATGCCGCGCGGGAGGAGGCACTGCTCGCCGGATAATTCCGGTTCATCAAGCCCGACCGCACGGAGGCCATCTGCGTGCCGCCATAGGGCTGCCGGTTTTGCTGGGCCCGTTGCAGCATGATGTTGCGCGAGGCATTGATGGAATGTGACTTGGGAAATGGATTTCGCAAATCCAACCGGACCGGCCGTGTGAGGGTGCGCTGGCGGGCGGAGTTTTGCAAAGCCAGCGCGGCGGCTTGGTTCATGCGCTGCGATTGTGCGGCCGGGGCGCTCGCAGCCGCTTGGGCCGTGCGAGCGGGATTGGGGGGCAAGGTCACCACATTGGGGTTAACTAATTGCGCAGACTCGGGTGCCACACTGGCCACCACCGGCGCAGGATTGGGCGCGGGCGTTGGCACGGGCGCGGGGATATTCAGCGTGGCTGTGGAATCCTGCCCAGTAAAAACCGCCGTGGCCTGCGGGGATGGTGCATGGTTGGCCGCCTGCGCATTGGTGCGGCGGCGCTGGAGTTCCTCTCCCACCACGCGCACTTCGCCGGCGGTCACATCCACCACGCCTTCGCCCACTTCGCCATTTGGCACGAGATAGCGTTGGGCGGATAAAATGGAATGATCGGCCTTCATTGTGTTTACCCAAACGGCGATGTATTTGCCCGCGCCATCGGAACCGATGGTGGGCATGCTTTGGTTGAGCTGCCCCTGCGAGTTGATTTGAAACTCTGTGCCGCCCGAGAGCATCCGGCCCTGTACGCCCAATCCGCCGGCATCCTGCCCGGCGGTGGCCCATGTCACCAACGCGTCGGTGCCCACCATGGCCACCTCGGGGGTGGATTGGCGGCCGGTGAGATAGGTGTTGTGACGCGCGGCCTGCGCGGCAGGCAGGCCGTTGTTGTCGAAAGTTTTAATGTACACATCCGTGCTGTTGCGGGGATTGGCCTCATCTTTTTGCACCCAAGTGAGCAGAAACCCCCCATCGGGCCGGGTGGCTAATTGCGGGTTGGCGGCCACCACATCGCCGTCATTGAGCCTGTACTCATTGCCCACCGCAGCGCCATTGCCATCATACAAGCGGCCCATCACGTTATTGCGGAGGTTTGCCGCGCCGGAGCTGTTGCGGCCGTTCTGCGATTGGCTGAGCCATCCCACCACGAATTTTCCGCCCGTGAGTGCCGTCACGCTTGGGTCGCTCTGGTTGGCCGCAGTGGATTGGTTTACCAAAAATTCGCTGCCCACTCGAATGCCCTGCGCGTTGAAACGCTGACCGTAGATGCCCTCGCCGGATCCATCCTGCCCCACGCTTTCCCACACCACCACCACGCCGCCATCGGCCAGCGAGGCCACCGAGGCATCGCGCTGGATGCTCGCGGCAAAGGAATTGGCCATCACGGCGCCGCTGGTGAAATTGCCGCGGGCATCGATGAAGCGCACAAACACATCCGGGTTGCCGCGTGGGCCGGCCTCCCACACCACGGCTCCACCGCCATTGCCAAGCATGGCCACGCGGGGGTTCACGTCATTGGAGCCAGCGGCACCCAAACTCGCCTGCTGGACGACCCCTTCGCCCACGAAATCGGAGTTGAGGCGCTGCACGAAAATGCGGTCGCCCTTGTCTTGCGCAGCGTTTTGCCACACCACAAATCCACCATCCGAATCCACGGCCACGTGGGGGTTGGATTGGTGCCCGTCGATGTTGCCCAGCAGCGGGTACTCACCACCCAAGGGCATGAGCGCTGCATTGGAAATTGAGAAAGCCCAGATACAGGCAACGGCCGAGACGACCCTTGTCGAAACATTTTTCATATCCATCCTCCTTGGTTGTTGCCCGAAAACACAGACGCAGAATCGCTGTTTGGTGATTCCCCCCCGCTTATGCGAGGCCCTTCCCGGTGCCCTCGGGCGCACTCCTTGAGATGGGTTGTCTCAAAAAACATCCTTTTAGTCAACAATCTTTTCACAATTTATGGAAAATATTGTGGGCAACTTTTTAGCCACCCCCTACCGGTGGGGTCACAACAATTCCCCCTGCGCGCCCGATTCCAGTTCCTTCAACAGCGAACGAAAATTCCAGCGGGTGTACTGGGCGTGCAACGTTTCGTAATCCTCTGCGGTCGGCCGCAAATCCTCGAGAGCCGCATCCCACTCGGGCGTTTCCTTGAGGGCGACCAATTTCTGATTGCGGCGCACCTCCACTTCTGCGCCTGCAAGCTTGGCGCGCAGGCCATCGGGTTTAACGGCATCGAGGTTGGCGTAGATTTTTTCCACCGTTTCATATTCGCCCAACAACTTGGCGGCGGTCTTGGGGCCCACGCCGCGCACGCCCGGGATGCCATCCACCGCATCGCCCACGAGGCTGAGCCAGTCGCGGATTTGCGAAGGCTCCACGCCGGTCTTGGCGCGCACTTGTTCGGCCTGCCACAAGGCACCGGTTTTATCGTTGGGATTGAGCAGGTGCACGTTGGGGTTGATGAGCTGGAAAAAATCCTTGTCCGAGCTGGCAATCACCACCGGCAGGCCGGCGGCCTCGGCCTGACGGGTGAGAGTGCCGATCACATCATCGGCCTCCACGCCCTCGTGGCACCACGAGCAGAATCCGGCGGCGGCGAGCCATTCGTCCAATGCATCGAGTTGCCGTTCCATGTCATCAGGCATGGGGTCGCGCTCGGCTTTATAATCGGGCAGTGCCTCCGTGCGATCCTCGTCCAGGCCGCCATCCCAAATCACCGCCACGTGGGTGGGGGCCACCCGAGCGCGCATGCGGCGCAGTCCGTTGATGAACCCATAAAGCACATTGGTGGGGAAACCATCCGGCGCGTTCATGGAACGGATGGCATAAAAGGCGCGGTAGGCAAAATGATGCCCGTCCACGATGAGCAGGCAGTCGGCGCCCATGGTTTATTTGCGGTAGTTGGAGCGGTTGAGCAGCTTGTTGTTGATGCCGCCGCCGCCAGCACCAGCGCCACCGCCGGGCGCGCCGAGGTTTGCGTTGGGGGCGTCTGGATTTACGAAGCTCACGCCCGGCTGAGTTGGTGTGCGCGCGAAGGGCAGTTGGCCGGGACGATTCTTGGGGTTGCCCGCCGGGTCAATGATGGTGGGTTTCACGTAGATTACCATGTTTTTCTTTTTGCTGCTGCGGCCTTCGCCCCGGAACATGCGCCCGATGAACGGAGCGTCGCCGAGGAAGGGCACCTTGTCCTTGGTGGTCTGGACCGTCTCGGCAATCAACCCGCCCAGCGCAAGCACGGTTTGGTCCCACACCACGCACTGGACGTTGAGGTTGCGGGTGCGAATGCGGGGCAGGGGAATTTGCTGGCGCACCACGTTGCCGCCGGCGGCAAACACAGAGGCTTCAAAGGTGTTTTCCTCGTAACCCAAAAACTCGGTGATGGAGGGGGCCAGCGACATCTCGATGGTGTAGCCATCGGCATTCACGTAGGGCAGAACGGTGAGCTGCGGACCCATTTGCTGCTGGGTGACTGTGGGGGTTACCGTGCCACCGCCCGCGCCGCCGCCGCCGCCAAATCCGCCGCCGGTGCCGGGGGTGAACGTGGGCTGCACGCCGGTGACAATGGACCGGTTGTCCTGCACGGCTATGGTGGCCTGTCTTCCGCTGATGGCGAGGATGCGCGGCGCGGAAAGCAGCTCGGCGCCGTCCTGCTGGTCAATGGCGTTGAGCACCACGCGGAATTGCGGGTCGGTCATCAGCCCAGTGAACGTCCAGAGCGGATTGCCGTAGCCTTTAAAGCCGGAGGTGAGCCGGCCTTCATTTGGGCTGGGCGGGATGCTGAACTGGCTGGGCACAAAAGTATTGCCCTGCAACGTGCCGGGGTACGGAAAGAAACCAGAGGGATTGGCCGCGGTGGGCCGGCCAATGAATGTGGGGTGCGGTCCGGCGCCGGTGATGTATTTGCCTCCTTGCATCAGAAAATTGCCGAGGTACCAATCGAACCCCATCGATTCGCCATCGTTGAATTCGATCTCCGCGAACTTGGCCTCAATCACCAGCTGCTCCGGCGAAGTGTTGAGAATCTCAATGACCTGCTCGATCTGCTCGAGGTTGGCCAACTGCGCCCGCACCAGCAATTGGCCGTTGCTGGGGTTGAACACCACCTGCGCGGTAATGCCAAACTGTGCCAAATAGGCCTGCACCGCCGCAGAGGCCGCCTGGTTCGCGCCGGGCAAGCCACCGCCGCCGCTACCGCTGCCCGCCCAGCCGCCGCCGCCATTGCTGGCCTGGCTTTGATATAGATTCCCGCGATGATTGGTTTGCTGCGTGTTCTTGGAACGTATCGCTGAGTCAAATCCTTCGCCGAGGGAAGATTTGGGCGGTGGCGAAAGCTGCCGCTCGTTGCGCTGGGTTTTCACCATCTCCATGAAAAACGCATTGGGTTTCACCTGAAACTGCCGCGTTTCGTAATCCGCATCTGCCGGGCGATAGGAGAGCATCACTGTGCCTTCCTTCACCTTCCAGTCAATGGGCTGATCGCAGGATTGGGTGATGATATTGAGCAACTGCGAGAGGCTCAGGTTGGACAGCGGAGCGGTGAGGCCCTGGATGGTGATGCGGGTGGGATCGAGCCGGCCGCCACCGATGGTGGGCACGCTGGGCAGCCCGGATTTCGGCTGGGTGCCCGGCATCATCACGCCTTGGCCTTGGCCCAGACCATCGGCCATGCTGCCGCCGGCTTGTTTCATCACCGGCTGCCCCATGGGCAGGCCGTTGGCGGGATTGATGTGAGGCGAGCCCCGGAACGGGAAATTGCCAACGATCTTCGCGTAATCGGGCAGGTCCGTCTTGATCCAAACATTGATGCCCTTGTCCTGCGGGTTCAGCGTGAGATTGTCATTTTCAGCAGCCATCTGGGTGAGCATGTTCACTGCTTCATTGAGGGCCATGCCGGCCATGGGCGGCACGTTGGGCACGCGGATGCTTTGCAGCTTGTTCATGATATTGTTGTTGGCGCCGGGGCCGCCGGGCTGGTTGCCGCTGCCGCCGGTTTGGCGGATCCACGCAGGGTTGGGCACGGGCAGGGTGCGCTGGTGGGGGGCTTCCACCCATTTCTCGTTCACCTCTTGCACCATGGTGCTAAAGTTTCGCTCGCGGGCGTCCTTGGCGGCGTCGTTCTTGAATTTGTTGATCATGCGCAGGTAATTGCTGGCGACATCGTTGCGGCCATCGAACAGCAGCACGCGGTCAAAGTTCAGCTTGGCATTGTCAAAATCGCGCAGCTCGTAGTGGAATCGGCCGTCCTTGAGCAGGCGGCGGATTTCGCGGTCACGATCGGCCAGAGTCTCGCGCATACTGGATGCATCCTCCGAGGGCTCGCGCTTGACGAAGGCGGCATTGCGCTTTTCGCCCTCGCGCAGAAGGGACTGGAGATCCGCATTGCCAGGCAGCCAGCCGAGGGTATCTAGGATGTAGCCTTTGGCCTCGGCGTACTGGTCGCGCTGCCAGGCCGCTTCCACCATCACCTGGGTCACTTTCAGGTACCCGGCGCGGATGGGTGCCATGGCCGCATCCAGTGTGTTGGCGGCTTTGACGTAGGCGGGGAAATCAGGCGGCAACAGGGGATCGAGCTGGCGGGCCACTTCTTTTTTAAAATCAGTCTCAATGAGAATGGCCATGCGGTATTTGGTGACCGCCTCGGTATTGCGGGGGGCCTGGCTGGCCTGTTGGGTGAGTTTTTTCAGGGCAACCAAATCCGACTGGGCCTGACGGTCGATCAGGATCAGCGCCTGGTCCACCTGCTGGGCGATGCGGATGCTGCCCTGGTTGGCGTTGGCCTCGGCCTCGCGGCGCAGGCGTTCCTGCTCCAGCATTTGCTCAATTACCGTGCGCTCCAGATTGCCCGGCGCGGGTTGCGCCCTAGAATTCATAGAACCAATGATGCAGCCGAATGACAATACGGCACGAAGAATTAAACCACCCTTTTTCATATTACCCCCGATTGTTTGGCCGGAACGGCCGATTCCCCCCCCCAGCTGGATTCCAGCCGTGCAGAAACCCTAGCGCAATCGAACGGGTTGGCAAGTATAAATAATTCACGGGCTTATATAACGCCCGTGGCGGGGCGATCCGTTATTGCCCCCCCACCCCGGGCGAGTTGATCCCGGATGGATTAGCCACGGGCGGACTGGCGGGGGCGGTGTTGGTGGTGCCGCCGGGAACGGGGATGTTGGGCAGGTTTGGGCGTACCGGGCCGGGACCGCCGCGCTTCAAGGGCTTGTCGTAGATCTGGCCGTTTCCGCCGTACTCAAGGTCGGAAACCAATTGCACCTGATCGGCGGTGATCTTGAGAATCTTGAAAATTTCCTGATCGATGGATAGCCGCAGGCCTTCGCGTGCGTTTTCCCAGCGAATGGGCTTTGAGGTATACTTGGTCTGGAATACCAAATCCGCCATGTACCCGCGCGTGAAGGCGATGGTGCCGTCGGCCTTGGCTTTCATGTTCTTATTGGTGATGAAGCCCCCGCCGGGCAGGCCGTAAATTATGTCCAACGTCACGATCACATCTTCAATGCGCCGCGCGGGGCTGGCTTCGGTAAAGAGGAAACCCACATACCAACTGGGGGGCGGGTTGCGGCCAAACAGATGAAGCGGCTTGAGATCGGGGCGCTTGAGGGGCTGCAGGCTGGGGGACTGCGCCTTTTTTCCGCCAAAGGGACGGATTTGGGGCAGGAAGGAGCGGATGCGAATGGTGTCAACGGTTCTTTGGGCGTAATAGGCGTTGCGGATTTTTCGGACGTATACCATGTATTCCGGCACGGTCATGTGCCGGGCGGGAAATTCATCATCCGCCTCGAATGTGTAGCGCATGTTGTTTTTGCCCAGCTGGGTGGGGCTGCGGTTGTACTGGATCTTGGGGGTGATCACCAATTTGATTTCACGAATGTCCTCCACTTTCAATGCGGAGATGCCCAAGGGGAGGGTGGCCGTGTCGCGCACAAGAATGGTGACGCCGTTGGTGACGATCTTGTTCCACTTCGCAGAGTTGAAAACCGTGTGGTTAGCACCCTCGAGATTGATGCGGGGGGGATCCTCCCGGGAAACCCGCACCAGATTGGAGAAGAAACTCATGTCATCGGGTTGACGCATCTGGCCACCCAAGGTGTTGTTTTGGGTTGCCTTGTTCACTGTGTCCAACTCGCTGCGGACACCCATCATTTTCATCCCCGAGATGACCGCCACAGCCACCAGCACGACACCCAGAAAGACCTTTTCCAAATGGTCGACCACTCCCTTGAGCTTGGCGAGGATGGGTTGCAGTTTCTCCATTCGCCTTTAGTTTTCCGGCTGCGGTGTTCCGCCTGGCACAGGGGTGGTTGTGCCCGGTGCGGGGGTGGTTGTGCCCGGTGCGGGGGTGGTTGTGCCCGGTGCGGGGGTGGTTGGGGTTGTGGTGGGCGTGGTTGGGTTGGCGTGGCTGGGTGGGGGTTTCGCCTGCCGGGGGGGGGGTTGTGCCGGGTGCAGGGGTGGTTGTGCCGGGCGCGGGGTTGGCCGGCACGGTGAGTCCTTGTGGCTGACCGGCTGGTTGAGCCGCACCGGCAGGGTTGGCATTGTTGGCTCCATCCCTGGTAGGCTCGGTTGGGATTTTGCGGATGACGTCCAGATCAATTGTGACTTCCAAGAGTTTTTCCCGCATCACGTTTTTGGCCTTGGGGGTGGCCAAGCCAATGGCAACCTCCAATAACTGATGCTCCGCCGCAGTAAGCGGAATGCTGGTAGATCCCGCCGAGGCTTGGGCCCCGCCGGGGCCGCCCATTCCTTCCCCTCCCGGTCCGCCCGCTGCACCAAAGCCGCCGCCGGGCCCTCCCTCGAGGCCGCCACCGGGGCCTCCAATGCCACCTCCGCGTCCACCGCCAGGGCCTCCACCGGGACCTCCCTCGAGGCCTCCCTCGAGGCCTCCTTCGCCTCCTTCGCCAAATCCGCCCGCACCGCCCATGGCACCGGGATCGCCCATGCCCCCCATGCCGCCGGCGGCACTACTGGAGCTGGCTTGGGAAACCTCCACCTTGCGCACCACATGAAATAGTTTTTCTTTTGCCAGCCCACTCAGGACGTTGGCGATGCCGCCGCTGAGGCAGCGGAACCGGATGCGATAGGGCCGGATCACGGCCACGGAGTTTTGGTATTTTTTCCGGTCATCCACATAGTCCTTGGCGCTCCGGGCGGCCAGATCCTCCTTGGTGACGCGATTGCGCTGGAACATCTCGATTGACTGGATGCGGCTGTTGAGCAGGATGCTCACGATGGTTTCCACATCCTCCAGCTGCACGTGCAGCTCGTCCATCTTGCTCTCGGGCACGCCGTGTTTCTTGGTGATCACTTCAAAGAAGGTGAAGTAGTATGAAAATTTCACGTCACTGGTATTGTCCGGGTCCTTCGGGAGTTTCACCCCGCGCTCCTTGGCTTTCATGTTTAATTGCTTGATGACGTTGCCCATGTGGGCGGTGAACTTGATGCTGTCCGTGAAAGGCACGAGTTCCTGCTCGTTGGCAATGATAACTTCGGCCGATGTGATCAGGTTGCCCAGCTTGCTTGTTTCATCCTGAAACCGCGTAATATTTTCATCGTCAACCTTGTAGACTGGCGGATTGAAAATATTGTCACGGCGGCCCTTGGCCTCGGTGAAGGCGGTGTCGGCCTCCCCGATGCGTGCCTTGGCTTCGCCCGAGAACTTGACCCCGTACCCCACGAATCCCAGTGCCAGCAGCAGTCCACCAATGACCAACGCGTGGCGTTTCATGTAAAAAATAACCAGTTCTTTGTCCATGTTATTCCAACTCCTTGTCTTTCATCACGATTGGGTCCCTGAGCGTGAGCTGGATTTGAAATTCAAACCAGTCAGTGCCGTCCACTTTCCGCATCTCGATGTTTCCCATCACTTTGGTTTCCTCTTTATTGTCGCTAAAAAGCGCGTTGCGCAGGAACAGATCCGTAACCATCTGGGCGTATTCGCGGTTGAGGGTTTCGCGGGTGCGCACTTTCTCCCCTTTCCCATCCGTAGAATCAGCCAGCACGTTCTTGGCCATCAGTTTCAGGTTGATCACCTTGACGGGTTCCTCGGCCTTGGAATTCCCCGTGGCACCGGGGGCACCGCTTTCCTGACCAAAGCTGCTGCCGCCCTGGCCTGCCATGCCGGCGCCGCCCTGGCCTGCCATACCGGCACCGCCCTGGCCCATCATACCCGCACCGCCTTGGCCCATCATTCCGCCGCCGCCTTGGCCAAACCCTGCCTGTTGACCGCCGGAAGTGGCACCCGAATTGTTCAGGGTGAGTGAGAGCAGCCAAACGGCCGTATCGGCCTCGGCAATTTTTGGCGCGTTGATTTGGTCCTTGGTTTTGTCGCCCTTGGGCATCATGCCGGGGGTGTCCTTGGCTTGGCCGCTGAGGATGAAAATTTTCCCATCGGCTTCATCGAGGGTTTGCTGGATCGCGTTGATCAGTTCGATCCAGTAAAATCGGCTGCGTAGGATTCGCTCCATTCGCTTGGACTTGCCACCGAGGGCATCCAATTCGCCTTCGGCCTTGGCTAGCCTGGTGACGGTGGTGCTAAAGCCACTCACACTCTCCTCAATTTTCTTTTTTTGGGATTCCTTTTCCTTTGCGACGCTGCTGTGCTTGGCCCCCTCCACATAGAGGATGAGTCCGGCACAAAAAATGGTGGCGATGATGTACGGGCCGCGCTTGTCAACTTGGCGGCTGATTTTTTCGCGCCGGGGCAGCAGGTTAAATTCCGTCATGCCCATGGTGGTGGCCCGCAGGCCGAGACCGGCCATTTCGCCAAGGCTGTGGGCTTCGCGGGCGAGGGTCTCTGGATCCACCTCGGGGCCAAGCTCCACGTTGCGGAAGGGGTTGAGAAACTCAACGGGGAGGTTGAGTTTTTCCTGAAAAAATTCAGCGGTGTAAAGCATCGACGCGCCGCCGCCGGCGAGGAATAGCCGCACGGGCGCGGAGCCGCCCTGCTGGGCGCGGTAGTATTGGATGGTTTGCGCCACTTGTTGGTGCAACCGGGTCATCACGTTGCGGGCGGTTTTGACGACGATGGCTTGATACGGATCGGTGGGCTCAGCGGTGTTGGTAACATGGACGTAGCCGTAGGCGCGTTTGTATTCCTCGGCTTGCGCCCAGTCCAGGCCGCTTTCGCGGGAGAATTCCTGGGTGACGGCGTTGGCGCCAAAATTGACGCTGCGCATGAAAAATTTCCCGCCTTCCTCGATGAACAATACGTTTGCGGTTTTGGAGCCGATATCAATCAACAACGAGCAGCCTTCAATCTCGCCGTAGTTGTGCATGAAAGCGTTGCGCAATGCCGCGGCCGAGCCGTCGACGATGGCCAGCTTCAGCCCGAGGTCGCTGCAGACGGTGGAGAGACTGTCGATGACGTCAAGCTTGAGGGCCATCAGCATCACTTCCAGCTCGCCGGTTTCCGCTGTGCCAAGGATTTGATAATCCCATTCCACTTCGTCCAGCGGGAAGGGGACGTTTTGCTGGGCTTCGTACTGGATGATTTGCCCCACCTTGCTGCCTTCCACCGGCGGGGTGCGCAAAAATTTTGTGAAGCTCTGGTAACTGGGCGTGCAGATGTGCGCCTCCAGCCCTTTGGCGCGAATCTCGTGGCGATCCAGTGTTTCCTGCAACACCTCTTTCAGGAGCCCCACGCGGTCGGCTTCCTCCAGCCCACGCTGGCCCAGCGGCACCACTTCGTAGTGGGAAAGCACGAGGCTGCCGCTCGCTTGAGGTTCAAACAGCGCAACCTTCAAGCTTGCCGCGCCGCAATCAATGGCCAAAAACGGTTTCATTTGAAATACTCCCCGGATACGGCAAGGCCCACCGACTTCCGCCCCCTGTCTTTATTCTCAACAAGTCAGGTCGCATGCCCCGCCAACCCGCTAAAACAATGTACCCCGAAAAAGCAAATTCGCAAACTAATTAGGCGAAAAAATTGGTCATTCCGGCCGCTTGCGGCTGAAAATTCCCCAAATCGCCTTGGCCGAATCCACCCCTGCCAGACCACTCACAGCCCAGTAAAAAATCCCCGCGCTAAATAGCGGCCCAAAAACCGCCAGCAATCTGGCAGACACCGCCGGGCTTTCGCCCCCCAAATCCAAATACCCACGGCCCACACCCCACGCCACACAACCCGCCATCCACGCCAGCCCCATCATCACCGGCAGTTGCCGCCGCAACCCCGGCAGCGCAATCGGCGCCAACTCCTCCCGCCGCCGCAACGCCCGCCACAACAGCGCCGCATTCAGTGTGGAACTAATCGTGTTCGCGATGCCAAACGCCCCCTGCTGCAAGCCATCCTTAAATTGAAACACCAGCGCCAGCGCCAAAACCAAATTTAACCCCAAACACGCGATGCTGATTTTTACCGGCCGTCGCACCTCGCCCAGCGCATAAAAAGCGCGCGCCAAAATCAGCACCAATGAATACCCCGGCAACGCCGGCGCCAAACACTTCAACGCCCAAGCCGCCCGCTCCGTGGCCGCTGCATCAAACGCGCCGTACTGAAACAGCAACCGCACAATCGGCTCCGCCATCACAAACAACAGCACCGCCGCCGGTAAATTCAAAAACAACAAATGCCGCGCCGCTTCATCAATGCGCTCGCGAAAATCGCCGTACTTTTTCTCAGCCGCCAACCCCGCCAGCGTCGGCAATAAAAACGTCGCCATCGAAACCGCGAATAAACCCTGCGGCAATTCCAGCAATCGCACCGCGTACCCGTACGACGCCACCACGTGCCCGCCCACAAAAAACCCAATGCAATACGTCGCCAGCACGTTAATCTGAAACGCCGCCACACCCACCACCCCCCGCCCCCGTCGCCATAATATTTTACGAACCGACACAACCGCCCCCCGCGAAATCCATTCCCGCCGCAACCCCCCCCCCCCCCAC
>CAZJRV010000003.1:0-9048 GCA_964548235.1 uncultured Verrucomicrobiota bacterium | reverse complement strand
AGCGCGAAAACCTGATCTTTCAGCTCCGTCCCATAACGCGGTGCCAACCAAAGCACCGCGCCAATCATCACCACATTCAAAATCAACGCGCCCAGCGCCGGCAAAAAGAAATGGCCGCGCGAATTCAAAATCCCCATCGCCACCGCCGCCAAACAAATCAAAAACAAATACGGAAATACCCAGCGCAACAACTCCAACATCAGCGTCGTTTTCGTGCTCCATTCCCCCCACTCCAGCGCCGCCGTGATCCCCAGCAACCCCACGCCCACCACCGCCGCCAGCACCACCACCAGCCCACTCATTAACGCATTCGCCGTGCGCCACATCGCGGCTTCGCCCTCCGTTTTTTCCTGCTCCTTGAAAACCGGGATGAACGCCGCCATCAAAGCCCCCTCGCCCAGCAATCGGCGAAATAAATTCGGAATCATAAACGCCAGCACAAAGGCGCCGGCCACCAGCCCATCACCCATAAACCGCGCGTAACAAATCTCCCGCACCATCCCCAGCAACCGACTCGTCAGCGTGGCCCCGGCCATCGCACCGGATGATTTAAGCAAGTCCGCCATTATTTCATTTCACGATTTCGATAATGCACAATGCAAAATTCCTTTTCCGCCCGCAGCACCGCCACTTCCTCAAAATGATCTTCGAATGACGGAAACGACACATCCCCCTCCACCTTGCGCTGCACAATCGTCAGCAGCAAATCTGAGCAGCGCGGCAATGCCTGTTCATAAATCTGCGCCCCGCCGGCAATGAAGGCCGTGCGTCCGTTGAGGCACGGCGCCACTTCGTCCAGCGACCGAATCACCGTCACATCCGGATGCGAAAAATCGCCGCGCGTGAGCACCATCGTTTCGCGTCCCGGCAGCGCTTTCCCGATGGAATCAAACGTCCGCCGCCCCATCACCAGCACCTCCCCCATCGTCGTTTCCTTGAACCACTTGAAGTCCTCCGGCAAATGCCACGGGATCTCTAAGCCATTGCCAATCACCCGATTGAGAGACATCGCCGCGATGGCTTTGAAGACGGGTTGAGAGTTTTGGGATCCGGACGCGCTTGATTTCATGCCATCAACCTCCAACCTTCATCCATCAACCTAAACTGCCACTGCCGCCTTGATGTGTGGATGGGGGTCGTAATCCGCCAGCTCAAAATCCTCAAAAACAAAATCGTGAATGTCCTGAACATCCGTGTTCATTTTCATGGTCGGCAAGGCGCGGGGTTCGCGGGCGAGTTGTTCATTCGCCTGATCGATGTGGTTGGAATACAAATGCAGGTCGCCAAAGGTGTGGACGAATTCGCCCGGCTTGAGGCCGCTGACCTGCGCCACCATCATCGTGAGCAGCGCGTAGCTGGCGATGTTGAACGGCACGCCGAGAAATAAATCCGCGCTGCGTTGGTACAGCTGGCAACTCAGCTCGCCATCGCGCACGTAGAATTGAAAAAACGCGTGGCACGGCGCCAGCGCCATTTGGTCCAACTCGCCGACGTTCCATGCGCTGACGATGAGCCGTCGGCTGTCTGGATTGGTTTTGATTTGCGCAATGACCTCGTCGATTTGATTGATGCCCCGCCCATCCGGCGCGCGCCAGTCGGTCCATTGCGCGCCGTACACGCGGCCCAAATCGCCGTCCTCATTAGCCCATTCATCCCAAATGCGAACCTTGTGTTCGTTGAGATAACCAATGTTGGTGTCGCCTTTCAGAAACCAAAGCAACTCGTGCACGATACTCCGCAAGTGCAGTTTCTTCGTCGTGCACATCGGAAACCCTTCGCGCAAATCAAAACGCGCCTGCGCGCCGAACACCGAAATCGTCCCCGTCCCCGTGCGGTCTTCCTTGCGTTTTCCCTTGTCCAGCACGTGCCGGAGCAAATCCAAATACTGTACCATGGCCCACGAGCGTGGCAACGGATGGCACGCGCGTCAAACGAACGTCATTCCCAAACTATCCCCCGGCTCGTAAGAGACGATCCGCAATTCCATGCCATTCCGCCGCCTCGGGCACGGCCTCCACGACAATCAACTCCGCGCCTTCTGCATCGCATTGGTGCAGCTCGGCGTACAACGCGCGGGCGTACGCCGCCGGATCATTCGGCAACACACTCACGCGCCCAAACCGCGTGCCGGGCACGATGCTGGAATACGCGATCACACACACGCGATCGTGCGGCGTGCGCGAGTATGCGATTTGCGATTCCAAATCCTGTGCGTCTGCCCACTTTAAAACGAGCAACCGCGCATTCGGCGAATAATGGCGCGGCAACTGCCCGGGGCTTTTCAAAATGGCCGATTCACTGTCGCCGCCTTGGCTCGACCACACCGCCGCAATCGCCTCAGCAGAAATCATCCCAGGCCGCAGCACGCGCACAAAATCATCCGCCACTTCCGCAACCGTGGATTCAATCCCCACCGCCGCCGCGCCGCCGTCGATAATCAAAGGGATACGCCCATCCAGTTGCGCTGTCACGTGCGCGGCTGTGGTGGGCGAAACTTGGTTGGACACATTCGCGCTGGGCGCCGCCAAGGGAAATCGGCACGCGCGAATCACTTCCTGCATCAGCGAATGCCGCGGCCAACGCACGCCCACTGTATCGCCGCCGGCGGTGACGTTTTCCGGGATGCCTTCCGCCTTCGGCAACACCAGCGTCAATGGCCCCGGCCAAAACGCCTTGGCCAAGGCGGCGGCTGCCTCAGTCCATTCGGCCACGCACGCGCGCGCCATCGCCTCGGCCGCTACGTGCACGATGATTGGGTTTTCCGGCGGCCGCCCCTTGGCCTCAAAAATTTTTGCCACACACGATTCGTCCAACGCATTCGCCGCGAGGCCGTAAACCGTTTCCGTCGGCAACGCCACCACGTCGCCGTGCCGCAACGCGGCGGCCGCTTGTGCAACGGCTTCGGCAAAAAGATCGGCTGTGTCGGTCTTGAGTGTGATCGTTTCCACGCGGCGCGCAATGTAGCTGAATGAATAGGGGATTGGGAATAGGGAATTGGGAATAGGGATCAATTCCACACGATAGGTTTAATCTACTCCCTATTCCCTACTCCCTCCTTAATTCCTTGAACCCAGTACCCAGAACCCCGACCCTTCCCGCCAATGCTCAATACGTTTACCGAACAATTGCGCGCGGGCGAGGATTTGGCGGATGAACAAGTGACCGCAGCCGTCCAGCAAATGACCGCGGAGGAAATTGCGCCGGAAGTGAAGGCGGCATTCCTGACCGCGCTCGCGGCCAAAGGCGAGTCCACGGAGGAGCTGGCCGCGTTCGCCGGCGAATTGCGCGGGCGTGCCACCGCCGTGCCGCTGGATGACGTCACGCGCGAGGGCACCATCCTCGATGTGTGCGGCACGGGTGGTGATGGGCTCAACACCTTCAATATATCCACCACCGTTTCGATTTTGTGCGCGACGGCGGGCGTCACCGTGGCCAAGCACGGCAACCGCGCCATCACCAGCCAAAGCGGCAGTGCCGATGTGCTTGGCGCGCTGGGCATTCCCACTGATCTCACGCCGGCCGATGCCGCTGCGTCGATGGCAGCGCACGGTTTTGCGTTCCTGTTTGCACCGCATTATCATCCCGCATTCAAACACATCGCCCCCGCGCGCAAGCTCTGTGCCGAAGCGGGCCAGCGCACGCTCTTTAATTTCCTCGGGCCGCTGCTCAATCCCGCGCGACCGACTGCGCAGTTAATCGGCGTGCCCCGCGCCGACCTCACCGAGCCGATGGCCAAGGTATTGCAAACCCTCGGCATCCAGCGCGGAATGGTGGTGTGCGGCAGCGTGGGCGGGCAACGCATGGACGAGCTGTCCACGCTGGGCGAAAATGCGATTGCGGAATTTTATCAGGACCGCGGCTTTGCAACGTCCACACTGAACCCCGCGGATTTATCTTTGGCCAGCGCCACATTGGAAGACTTGGCGGGCGGCGATGCGCAAACCAACGCGGGCATTATTCGCTCCATATTAAACGGCGAAGACCAAGGCCCCAAACGCGAAGCCGTTTTATTGAACACCGGCGCGGCGTTGTTCGTGGCCGGTGTGGCGGATTCCATCAGCGCGGGAATGGATCTCGCAATGGCCGTAATCGACGATGGCCGCGCTGCCGCCAAGCTGACTGACTTGGCTGCAAACTAATGCCCGACGAACCGCCCATCCTCACCGCCGCGCCGCCGCGCCAAGCGTGGAAACTACTGCCCGTGTTGGCAATTGGGGCGATCATCGCGGCAGTTGTGTTCGTCCACCAAAACGAGCCTGTGGCCAATAAACAATATTTCCCGCAATGCGGTTTCAAAAAAGCAACGGGTCTCGACTGCCCCGGCTGCGGCGGCTTGCGCGCCACGCATGCGCTGACGCACGGGCGATTGCTGGCCGCGTTTCAGTTTCATCCCGGTTACATTCTTTCGCTGCCGATTGTTGGGTTTCTCATTTTCCTGTGGGGGCGCGAATGGCGGCGGCGCGGCGAAATGCCCGTGCCCCTCGCCCAGACTGAGTGCAATCAACCGTTGGTATGGATTGCGGTAATTTTTCTTGCGCTCGGCGTGTTGAGAAATATTCCGGTTAAGCCTTTTAGCTGGCTTGCCTCGCCTCCGGTGGCGGAAGTAGCCGGCGAGTAATAGGGAGCGCGCACCCCGCTGTTTTGCCTCGCGGCCATAACGGTTTCCTGATAAATTAAAAACGCTCTTTGAGCACCCAACGCGCGTTAACCCAAAAGTGAAAAATGTATCATATTGTTGGATCAGATAATCAACCGCACGGCCCCATCGACGCGCCCACGCTAAATCAATGGATCGCCGAAGGTCGCGCCAACGGCCAAACCATGACGTGCGCAGCGGGCTCGCAGGAATGGAAACCACTGGCGATGTTCTCGGAGTTCGCCCCCGCTTTGGTGCACGCACCGCAGTCGCCCACCGCCGATTCCCAAAGCGATGCCACGGGCGGGCTAATTCCTTACAAAAATAAACACGCATTGATCGGTTACTACATGGCATTCGCCGGCGGGCTGCTTATGTTCATTCCAGTCATCGGCGTCCTCTTCTCCATTGGCACTCTGGTGATGGGCATCAAGGGATTGAAAAATGTGAAGGAGAATCCGGCCGTCAGAGGCACCGCGCATGCCTGGATTGCGGTTATTGGCGGCGGATTGGAAATCATTGTTTCCTTGATCGTCACTGTAATGTTTGTATTAGGAATTATTGCCTCGAAATGAAATTTGCAACTCATGCGCCCCACTTACGAAATCATTGGTGCAGATAACCGAGCGCATGGGCCGGAGGATGCGGCGTCGGTTTGCCGATGGATTCGCGAGGGACGGGCAAGCCACCGGACGATGGCGCGGCGCACGGGCGAAGAGGCGTGGCGGCCATTATCGACTTTCCCCGAGTGGACGGGCCCGTTGCGCGGCCAACCGCTGCCGCCGGGCCAGCCACCGCGTGCCTCCGGCATGGCCGTGGCGTGTTTGGTGCTGGGCATCGTGTCGCTGGTGTTTTTTCCGGCGGGCTTGGTGCTGGGGGTGCCGGCGGTGATTTGTGGGCACTTGGCGTGGGGTGCCATTGGCGCGGAACCGGAACTGGTTGGCGGCAAAGGACTGGTGGTGGCGGGGCTCATCACCGGCTACCTCGGTATCGTGGTGGGCGCGCTTTCACTTTTGGGTTTTGTGGTGATGGCGGTTTCCATTTACCTCGGATTTCGTTAACCCAATAAAAATGATGAACGACGAATCCGAGGAATCCAAACTGCCACCCATCCCGGAGGACATCGCCGAGGCTTCCAAGGCTGCCGGGCTCGAGTACACCATCATTGGCGGCGATGGCGCGGAGTACGGCCCGCGTTCGCTGGCGGAGACGAAACGCTGGATTGAAACCGGGCGCGCCGATGCCAAGACCCTTGCGCGAACCAGCGGGGAGGAGGATTGGCGGCGGTTGGATCAATTCCCCGAGCTGGCCGAATGCCTTTCCCAAACCGGCCCGCTGGTGCGTATGCCGTCCCGACCCGGCAAGTTTCAAGCCATTGCGGTGATGACGCTGGTGGGCGGGATTGTTTCCCTCCTCTGGACGCTGCTCGTGGCGTGGGTGGGGCTGAGTTCATTATTTTTTGTATGCTGTTTTATCCCAAGCGGATTGTATTCCTTCATCGTCGGCATCCTCATCACCGTGCAGGGCGCTCGATTGCTGGGCGAAAACGCCGGCCCGCACCTGCCACGCACCACCAGCGCGGCCACAATGATGATCGTGTGCATCCTTGCCTTCAACCCCATCTGCCTCGCGCTGGGCATCATCAACCACTGGTTGCTCAACGATGCGGCTGTGCGCGAATATTTGGCGGCGCCTTCGGGGAAATAATTTTTTTGAACCGCCAAGGCGCGAAGATGCCAAGAACACCAATTTAAAAACCTTGGCGTCTTTGCGCCTTGGCGGTTTTAATTTTATTCGCGACCTTCGGCCCTTCACCCGTTACCTTCCGCCCATGTATTTCCTCATCGGCGGCGACGGAAAGGAGTATGGACCGAAGAGCGCCGCTGATGTGCGAGAATGGATCGCCGAAGGCCGCCTCAACGCCCAATCGCAAATCAAGCGACAGGCCGAAACGGACTGGGTGCAACTGGGCAGTCTGCAGGAATTCGCCGCGGACCTAAATCCCCCCACCGCCGCTCCGGGGCCTTTGCCGCCGCCGCAACCTCCCGCCAGCTATGCGGCACCGCCGCCCGCTTACGCCACCGTGCCCCAGCAACCGGCCACCAACCCGATGGCGATCACTGGGATGATTTGTGGCATTCTTTCGCTGCCAATGTTGTGTTGTTGTTACGGATTGCCCTTCAACATTTTGGGCATTGTTTTCTCAATCGTTGGCCTCTCCCAAATCAAGGCCAACCCGCAGCAGGAAGGCAAAGGCATGGCCATCGCGGGGCTCATTTGTTCTATCCTGAGTTTTCTGCTCATCGGCATCCTGATTGCATTGGGCATTGCCATCGGCATCATGAATCCGTAACTTCCGCGCAGTTGATTTAGTTATGGCGCAATTTCATTTCATCGGCGGCGACGGGAAAACTTACGGGCCATATTCCCGGGAGCAAATGCAGCAGTTCATGGCGGAGAACCGCGTGAACGCGCAATCCCAAGTGAGCGCCGATGGCGGCGCATGGCAACCGGCAGGGCAACATCCCGAGTTGGCGGCATCCACCGGCACACCGCCCGTGCCTGCAAACCTTGGCGCGCCCGCAGCACCCGGCATGCCTCAGCCGATGATGGCGGCCAATCCTGCTGCAGCCCAGCAGATGGTCAATGGGCCGGCAATTTTCATGATGATTTTGGCGATCACCATGATTCTCCTCCAATTGCTCGGTGCAGTTTTGAATTTGGCGGGCGGTGCCATTGCTGCGGATCTGCCACCGGAAATTCGCGACAAGATTCTGGCTCAGGGCGCATTGGGGCTCGTTCAAAATGCTGTAATTATCATTGTCAATATCATCATTCTGATTGGCTCCATTAAAATGAAAAAGTGCCAGTCTCACGGGCTGGCGATGGCGGCGAGCATTCTTTGTATTCTGTGCGATTGGGGCTGTTGCTGCCTCGGCATTGGCGCGGGGATTTGGGGAATTGTGGTTTTGAGCAAACCGGAAGTGAAAGCGGTGTTCCGCTAAATTTTTTATGAGCCAATATATTATTATCGGTGGGGATGGCAAAGAATACGGGCCGGTCACTGCGGACGAAGTTCGGGAATGGGTTCAGGCGGGGCGGGCCAATGGGGAGACGCGCATCAAGCCCGAAGGGGCCGCGGACTGGTCGAGCCTGCGGGAATTGCCGGAGCTTGCAGGAGATTCGAGCGGCAGCGCGGCACCGGATTTGCCTCCCATGCAATCGACTGCGGGCGAAACGGGTTCGACTTCACCGACAGATTTATTGAAGCGTGATTATAGTGTATGGAGCGCGGGCTGTTTCGAGCGCGGCTGGGAGGCACTGATGGCCAACCTCGGCGTCGCCATCGGAGCCTCGGCAATTTTTGGAGTGTTTATTGGCGTGCTGATGGCGTTTATGATGATTCCGCTGGTGGGCCTGCTGGTGCAATTGGTTTGGATGATCGTCAATGCGCCGATCATTGGCGGGTTTCTTTATTTCTTTATTAAACTCAATCGCAGGCAACCCGTGGAAATTGGGGATATATTTTCCGGATTTTCGCGCGGGTTTGGTAACCTTGTGCTACTGGGCTTGGTTCAAACCTTGTTAATTATTCTGTCGATGTTACCCGGACTGGTTTTGATTTTCTTCAGCATTGGCGGACCCATTATCGAAGCAATTCGCACCGGCACAGATCCGGATTTTATGGGCGTGAATTTATTGATGGTGATCGCAGGATACGGACTGATGATTTTGCCGGCAGTGTATTTGGGTACGGCGTGGATTTATTCGCTGCCGCTTGCGATGGATCGCCAAATCGGGTTTTGGCAGGCGATGGAAACCAGTCGCAAGATGGTGAACAAACATTGGTTTCAAGTTTTCTTTTTCGTGTTGGTCGTTGGCATCGTTGGCGAACTGGGATTGATCGCCTGTTGCGTGGGGGCGCTCTTTACGGTTCCTCTGGCATTCACCATCCACGCAGCGGGCTATGATCACATATTCGGGAATCGCGGCAATCAAGATGCACCATCGGCTCCCAATCCGCCCGCACCGCCGCAGCCATGAAATGGGTTTGCCTGATGGCGAACATGACGTTGCCGGGGGTGGGCTCGCTCATTTGTAAACGCTGGATTTCAGGGGCCATCCAAACGGTGGGATCGATCATCGGCTTCGTGCTGCTCGGCTATTGCATTTATGAATTTTATCTCGCGCTGCAAAATTACTCAGCGAGCATGGATGGGGAGGTGGATGATATTTCGGCGGCGCTGAAGCATTTGAGCAATGGGATGATGGGGCCGCTGGTGACGGGGGCGGTGGGCGCCGCAGCCGCATCAACCGCAGCGGGCGCTGGATCTGCCGCCCCGCCCGCAGTCACCGGCGCGGCGGCGGAAGCGCAGGCCAACGCCGACGCCGACGCCAACGCCAACGACGAC
>CAZJRV010000002.1:0-35528 GCA_964548235.1 uncultured Verrucomicrobiota bacterium | reverse complement strand
GTTGTAATTGCTCGAGTGCTTCAAAATCGCCCCCCGCCTCGGCTTCGGCGATTTTGCCGGCGAGGAATACTTCGCGCTCGGCGAGTTTGGATTGGTAAAGATTATCCAGCTCTGCCAGCTCGGCTTTGAGTTCGTCGCTGATTTTTTGGACGGGCGATTCTTTGTCCAGTTTTTCCATTGCAAGTTCGTATGCGCTTTTCATTTTAGTCCTTATTTTTCTTCCACGGTTGTTCGGGGAACTTGGTGGGCAGTTTAATATTCTCCAGCTTAGGCTCCGCCATTTTCAAATCACCTCCGCCTTCTGCCGTTGCCTCGGGATCCGCTTTCCAGCCAGCGATCTTGGCCTGCAACCCGTGGTGTTCGGCGATTTCTTTGTTGCCGCTCTTCATATAAGCAAGTGAAAGATTGGTGTGCACGCGCTGTTCATTGGCGTTGATCGCCTCGGCTTTGTGGCCTTGCTCGATGGCGGCGGCATAGTTTTCCTGCCGGTAAAATGCCATCCCCAGCGAAAGTTGCGCCTCAAAATGATCCGGCTCGGCAGCCAACACCGCCTCAAATCCCGCCACCGCCGCGGCATAATCGCCCGTGGTGTACGCAAAAACTGCGTCATCAAATTGTGATTGCAAGTCTTCGGCCATCCTGTTGGCCACCAAGTGTGGGCGGTGGTTTAGGCTGAGGCAAGGCACGATTGGCTGCCCGGGGCATTCATCAGCAAAAAAACCCATTCCCATTGTGAATATCATTTGACAGGTTGCTTTTTAATGCTAGTTTCGCCCTCCCCTGTGCGGGGGAGCCGGCGGCGCATGGCCTAATGATAAGCGGGTAGCGGCCGGTAATATTATCCACACACACTCAATGAGCGATCGTTCCGCGACCGAAGAGGTCGTTAGTGATAATCCGAAGGTCTCGAAAGTCACCGAGGCCGTCATCCGCATTGCCGGCAACTCGCAGGATGGTATCCAATCCATCGGCGGGTTTCTTGCCCAATTAGCCGGGCGCAGCGAGCAGGAGGTGATGACCTTCATGACCATCCCCGCCACCATCTCGGGCGGTCCATCGATTTTCCAGGTGCGCATTGGTTCCGGCGAGGTGCTCACTTCCGGCGATGACGCGGATGTGCTGATGCCCTTCTATCAACACAGCTATGAAAACCACATCGATTTTCTGAAAGAAGGCGGCATCGTTTTGTACGACAGCAGCCACGTGGAGCCGGATCCGGAATTGATGAAAAAATACCGCCACGTCGGCTGCCCCATCGCGGAGCTGACGGTGGAGGCCATCGGCGGCACGGCCAAGGATAAGGGCAAAAACATTTTCGCACTCGGGCTCGTGGCGCGGATGTTCGATCTCGATGCTGCGCGGCTGGAAGGCCTCATTGCCGAGCGCTTCAAGGGCAAGGCCAGCAGTATCACCACCACCGCGCTCACCGCGTTCCACGCCGGGTACGGTTATCCGCTCACGACGCTGGAGGAAATTTACGCCTTCGAGGAACCCAAAGCGCGCGACACCGATCAAGTCGTCTGCAACGGCAACGACGCACTCGGCTACGGCATTCTCGCCGCCGGCGTGCGTTTCGGCGCGGGGTATCCGATTACGCCATGGTCAGACATCATGGAGCTGCTCCGGCGCGAGCTGCCCAAGTACGATGGAATTTTTGTACAGTGCGAAGATGAAATCGCCGCCGTCTCCATGGCCATCGGCGCCAGCTGGGGCGGACGCTGCGCGGTCACCGGCTCATCCGGCCCGGGCATTTCGCTCAAGGGCGAAGCCATCGGCTGGGCGGTGATGGCGGAGATTCCACTGGTGGTCATCGACGTCCAACGCGGCGGCCCCTCCACCGGCATGCCCACCAACGTGGAACAAAGCGATCTGAACATCGCTTGCTTTGGTGGGCACGGCGATTCCCCCCGCGTTGTCATTGCGCCGGCCAGCGTGGAGGATTGTTTTTACACCGCCATGGAGGCAGTCAAACTCGCGCGCGAATACAGCACGCCCGTCATCATCCTCACCGACCAGGCCATAGCCACACGCATCGAGGCATTCGCGATGCCGGACCTCAAGGAACTGTGCCAGGACATCTCGCCAGATCTCTCACCGCGCGATGAGCACAAACCCTATGACCTTTCCGCACCCGACGGCATCACCCAGCACGCCGCACCGGGCACGTACATTCGCAATGGCAAATACCCCGTTGCCACCGGCCTGGAACACGACGAGATGGGACACCCCAGCGGTTCGCCAAAAATGCACCTCGACATGACCGCCAAGCGCCGGAGCAAACTACAAGCCCTCGGTCGCGCCCTGAAATTGCCGGAAGTATTTGGCCCCGAAGAAGGCAACGTACTGCTCGTCGGCTGGGGCAGCACCCAAGGCAGCCTGCGCGAAGCGACTGAGAAAGCCCGCAAAGCCGACGACAGCATTTCCAGCCTCACCATCCGGCACATCAATCCGTTGCCCGATGGCTTGGAAAATATTTTTGACGGCTTCAACCATGTATTCGTTGTGGAGAATAACGACGAAGGCCTCTACGGCTACGGCCAACTCTGCGGCCTGTTACGCGCCAAATTCGCCAACCCTAAAATCGTGGGCATCAACAAAACCGACGGCCTCACCTGGCGCGTCAAAGACGTGCTCGCCCGCGTGGAAACCAAACTCGAAGAATTAAAAAATTAAAGCCATGAGCGCCACCGCCGACATCCCCCGCGAACCCCTGAAGAAAAAAGACATCGCCGCCGATCACCCCACGTGGTGCCCCGGTTGCGGCGATTTCTCCGTGCTCGCCCTCTACTTCAAGCTCATCCAAAACCGCCAGCTGCACCACGAGAAAATCACCACCGTCGCCGGCATCGGCTGCAGCAGCCGTTTCCCATACTTTGTGCAAGGCCACGGCGTCCACTTCATCCACGGCCGCGCCCTGCCCTTCGCCACCGGAGTCGCCCTCAGCCGACAGGATCTCGACGTATTCGTCTTTGGCGGTGACGGCGATGCCTTCTCCATCGGCGGCAACCACTTCACCCATTGCGCCCGCAAAAACGTCAACCTCACCTACGTGGTGATGGACAACTCCGTGTACGGGCTTACCAAGAAACAAACCAGCCCCACCTCCCCCATCGGCTTCAAAAGCAAAACCGACATGTGGGGCGCCGTCGATCAACCCATCAACCCGCTCAAGCAAGCCATCTCTGCCGGCGCCACCTTCGTCGCCCGCACCACCCACACCAATCCCAAGCACCTGCTCGCCATGATGGAAGCGGCCATGGACCATAATGGATTCGGATTCATCGAATGCCTCAGCGAATGCACCGAGTTTTATAACGGCGCCTTCGACGCCAGCAACCCGCGCAAAGGCGGCGAATTTCTGGAAGTCCCCGAAGACCACGATCCCACCAACGAAGGCGAAGCCTATGACCTCGCCAGCCACCCCTTCCCCGGCCACTTCGGCATCTTCTACCAAGTCGACCGCCCCTCAAAACAAGACCGAGAAAAAACCATCAACGCCAAATTCCTGGAAAAAACCGGCGCCCTAGAACCCCACCAAATCCTCCAACAAAACTTCGACAAAATGAAGTAGAGTTCGGAGGAGACAGAGGTCAGAAGTTAGAAGCTAGAATGAAGTAACCCAGGCCGTTGGCCCGTGGGGAGGGGCAAGTTCCACCTTGCCTCTTTTTTATGTGGACCGCCAAGACGCAAAGACACCAAGGGAAACCATTTTCAAAAATCTTGGCGGCTTTGCGTCTTGGCGGTTCACATAATATAAAACGCCGCGCCGAGGATTGCGCAAACGACGATTCCTGCCAGCACGTCGTCCATCACTACGCCCCAGCCGTTCGGAATGTTTTGGGTGGTGTGGATGGGGCCGGGTTTCCAGATGTCGAAAAGGCGGAAGAGGGCGAAGCCGGCGGCGGCCCATGCGACCCAGTTGGGGATTTGGGAAATGGCGGCGAGGCTGGGCTGACTAGGGCCGGTGAATTCCATGAGGGCAAAAATGCCGAGGAAGCAGATGGGGATGGCGATGATTTCATCGAGCACAACAGAAGGGGGGTCCTTCTCGCCAAGGATGCGTTCGGCGTGTTCGCAGATGCGGGCGGAGATGGGGATGAGCACGATGCATCCGGCGAGGTATGCCCAAAAGTTTCCGGGCCAGAGAAGCAGTGCGGTGAGGGGGAAACCGCCGAGCGAGCCCGCCGTACCGGGGGCTTTGGGCACGCGACCGAGCCAAGTGCCTTGGGCGATCCAAAGGAGGAGGCGGTCCATCACATGTCTTTGATGTAAAGGTCGCGGTTGCTCCAGAGGTAATGGGCACCGGAAATGGCGGTGAGTGCGACTGCGCCCCAAGTGGCGATGAAGGTGAACCAAATGCTCCAGGGCCATCCGGCGATTTCCCAGCTGAAAAATTTCACCCAGCCTTCACCCCAGCCGGGATAGCTCACTAGGATGAGCATGGCGACAACGGCGACGAATTGGAAATTGGTTTTGCGTTTGCCGATGTTCTCGGCGGGGAGGACGATCTGCTTGTTGGCAGCCAATAGGCGTAGACCGGTGATGGCCAGTTCGCGTGCAACGATAACGATGACCATCCACGCAGGGATGAGCGAATGCCCAGGCAGGCCCGGCGCAGCGATGGCCTCGGGGAGTTGATAGCCTGTGAGGTTGGTTTTGGGATTCATTTCCATGCCCACCAATAAAATGAATCCAGCGGTGACGAGTATTTTGTCGGCAAGCGGATCCATCAGCGCGCCAAAGTCAGTTTGCAAACCGCGCCGACGCGCGATGATGCCGTCGGCGATGTCGGTCATGCCCCCAATGAAAAATAACAGCGCGGCCCATGAGGTATTGTAAGGCAACGTGTCCCACAACACGACGACCACAAATATAATGGTGATGAAAAACCGCGAAGTGGTGAGTTTATTGGGGAGGTTCACTGCGTGTTACATCCTTCACATCCCTCACATTCGTTCAGCGATCAAGTCGTAATCAGTGTGGCCGACCACGCGGACCCACGAGAAATCGCCCAGCGGCAGTTCGCCTTTCACATACACGCGGCCATCGATATCCGGCGCATCGGACTCGCCGCGAGTGAGTGTGTATTGGCCGGCATCCAATTTGGGGCTTTTGCGCGATTGATCCCTCATGTGCCCGTGCTCCCACGAGCGCACTTCGGCACCCTTGAGGTCGGCATCGGTGGCGAGGCGTTCGGCGATCACATTGATTTTTGTGCCCACTTTGGTTTTACCTAACGCGCGGGAAATTTTTTTCTGCTCGGCCATCGCGGTGGCGCAGCGTTCTTTTTTAACCGAATCGGGAATTTGCCCGCGCATGCCACCCGCGCGCGTGCCGTCTTCCTTGGAATAGGCGAACACACCGAGGCGCTCGAACTTGGTTTCGCGAATGAAATCCAGCAGCGCCTCAAATCGTTTTTCAGTTTCGCCCGGGAAACCGACAATAAACGTGGTGCGCAGGGCAATGCCGGGAATGCCATCGCGAATGCGGGCGAGCAGGTCGCGGATGTATTGACCGTCAGTTTCGCGGCGCATGCGCTCAAGCATCACGTCGTGGATGTGCTGGAGCGGGATGTCGATGTAACGCGCCACTTTCGGGCACTCGGCGATTGTCTTGATAAGCTCATCGGTCCAGTGCGCGGGATGGGTGTAAAGCAGGCGAATCCAAAAATCACCGCGCAGGGCGTTCAACTCGCGCAGAAGAGTGCAGAGATTCGCGCCATCGGCAGGCAAATCCGCATTGGCGCGGGCAAATTTCTCGGGGGACGAAATGGAATTACGATGGCCGGGGCGAAGGTCCATCCCATAGTAGGTGGAGTCCTGCGAGATGAGGTTGAGCTCCTTAACGCCCTGATTGATTAGCCGCTGCGCCTCAGCCACCACATCGGCCTGTGGCCGGCTCCGATGACTGCCACGCATTCTGGGGATGATGCAAAAGCTGCACGGATGATTGCAGCCCTCGGCAATCTTCACATACGCCATGTGGCGCGGCGTGAGGCGAAAGCGCGGCGTCTCCACATCAGGCACATACTCGGGGCGCGTGTGGATTTCGCTGATGGGCAGGGGCGCCTTTTTGCGCACACGCTTTGGCGCGCCGTTGGTGGGTTGGGCGGCGCGATGAGTGATGGCTTCGCGCACGATGCGCGATACATCGGCAATTTGATCCACGCCCATGAAGGCATCCACCTCGGGCATCAGCTTGGGCAGCTCTTTGCGAAAGCGCTGGGGCAAACAACCGGAGACAATGAGCGCCTGTCCCGGGCGTTTGGCTTCGCGGTATTCGGCGGATTCGAGAATGGTGTTTACGCTTTCCTCCTGCGCGGTGTCGATGAAGGAACAGGTGTTGACGATGAGCGCATCGGCCTCGGAGGGTTCATTGGTGATCTCGAGGCCGTCGGACATCAGCGAGCCTAGCATCACCTCGGCATCGACTAAATTTTTGGCGCACCCCAGCGAAATCAACCCCACGCGAGTGGGGGTGGCAACAGCATTGCGTTGGGACGAGCGGGCCACGGGCGCAGCCAGCCTAGTGATTCCAAAAATAAAATCAAGAGCCGGAATCAGGCGAATCCAGCGGCAACATATCCGCATCCGAAACAGCATCGGGCGCGTACAGGCCGGAACCGATATTTTTCAAATGATCGGTGCTGTCGAAATTGCGTTTCCATTTCACGCCATAAAAAATACCGGCCGCAATCGCCGCAAACGCGAACACCGGCAACACCAGCCGCCAGTTCACGCGCGAGAAGGCAAGCATAATGGCGTCAAGAATCCCGGCGCGCAAAGCGGCGTTGCTGCCATCGGGCTGGGTGCCGGAGGCCTGGCCCATCTCGACATTCAGCTGATTGAGCAGCGCCTCCGTGTCCAGCTTCAGCATTTTCGCGTAACTGCGAACGAAGCCACGCACATAAGCCGGCGCGGCAAATTCCTCATAGCGGCCGCCCTCCAGCGCCTGAACCTGATCGGTCTTGAGCTGGGTGAGTTCCACCACCTCCGCCAGCGCCAAGCCTTTGGCTTCGCGTGCATGTCGTAATTGTTCGGCCACCGTTGCCACACAGCCAAGCTAGCTTCGACCACGGTTGAATGGCACAAAAAGTTATCCCAAATCCGCTGTGAACGCGCTGTGAACACCGGAACAGGAATCGTGAAAACAATTGTTCATCAAACTTATTGCCCCATCCATCGACTGCCCTACAATCACCCAATGCAACGCATTGCCCTCATCATGTCCGTGTTCATTTGCGCATTCCGTGTCGCCACGTTTGCATCCGAAAAACCCATCGCCACATTTTCCATCGTGGCGTTTGATCCTGAAACAGATGAACTCGGCGTGGCGGTGCAGAGCAAATTTTTCAGCGTGGGATCCGTAGTGCCTTGGGCCAAGGCGGGCGTCGGTGCCGTGGCCACGCAGTCTTGGGCAAATATCGCGTATGGCCCGGATGGATTGGCGCTGCTGGCAAAGGGCAACTCACCCGAGGAAGTGGTCAAGGCACTGACCGGGGATGACCCACAGCGTAATTTCCGGCAGCTCGGCATCGTGGACGCCAAGGGCCGCGCCGCTAGTTTCACCGGCAGACAATGCATGAAATGGGCCGGGCACATCACAGGAAAACACTATGCCGTGCAGGGCAACATCCTCGCCGGTGAGGCAGTGGCGAAGGACATGGCCGCCGCATTTGAAAAGGCGCGCAAGCAACCCAAGACCGAACTGGCCGATTGGCTGATGGCCGCGCTCGAGGCCGGGCAGGCCGCCGGCGGCGACAAGCGCGGCCGGCAATCCGCCGCACTGTTGGTGGTGCGCGATAAAGGCAGCTACGGCGGAGCCAACGACCGCTACATCGACCTGCGCGTGGCCGACCACAAGACGCCCATTCAGGAACTGGGCCGGCTGCTGAAATTGCACAAATCATTTTTTCGTGGTCGACATTTGGCTCGGCCCAAGCGGCCAAAGAAAAAAGAATAGCCGTTGCGCAAATTCGCCACATCTGCCAGCCTTTCCGCATGAAACATCTTTTTATTTCATACACCTTGATTGCGTTTGCATCCTTCGCGGCGGAAAAGCCCACGCTTTGTGTCGGCAATTATCATTCGGAAGCAGAAGCTGTAAAGCAACTCGCGCGACTGGCAGCCACCCATTCCAATCTTGCTGAATGGAAAACCCGCGCGGCGGCTGTGCGGCGGCAAATTCTTACAGGCGCAAAACTGAATCCGTTACCTAAACGCACACCACTGAATGCAATCATCAAAAACAAGCGCACCTACAATGGCTACACGGTGGAGGCGGCAGCCTTCGAGGCGCGACCCGGTTTTTTTGTGTATGGCAACCTGTACCGGCCGCTCGGCCGCAAGGGCAAACGCCCGGGCATCCTCTGTCCACACGGCCATGCGCGAGGACCTGCGGGAGGGCGGTTGCGACCGGATCAACAGCATCGTTGCGCAACTTTAGCGCGCATGGGGGCGGTGGTATTTTCGTACGACATGATTGGCTTTGGCGACTCGGAACACCTGGGCTGGAACCACAGGCATCCGCAAGCGCTTACGCTGCAAACTTGGAGTAGTATCCGTGCGTTGGATTTTTTGGAAAGCCTGCCGGAGGTGGATACCAAACGATTGGGCGTCACCGGCTGTTCTGGCGGCGGCACACAGACGTTTTTGCTGACGGCAGTAGACAATCGCGTGGCGGTGAGTGTGCCGGTGGTGATGGTGTCGGCGCATTTCTTTGGCGGCTGCCATTGCGAGAGCGGAATGCCCATCCACAAGACCGCGAAACTGGAAACCAACAACGCAGAGATCACAGCGCTGGCGGCACCGCGTCCATTGAAATTGATTTCCGTGGGCGGCGACTGGACGAAGAACACGCCGAAGGTTGAGCACCCTTTCATCCGCAACATTTACAAATATTATGGCGCGGAGACCAAGGCGGCCAACACCCACTTTGCATCGGAAGGTCACGGCTACCAATACTCGAAGCGTCAGGCGATGTATCCTTTTATGGTGGAACACCTCGTCCTGAAATCCAAGGGTGTGCTCAATGCGAAAACCGGCGTATACGACGAAAGCAAAAACACGCTCGAGAAAGTGGAAACGATGCGCACCTTCAATTCGTTGAAGGAAATGCCCAAGCACGCGCTCAAGCCGGGGGCACTCGTGTCATTTCGTTAACAAGCAAACACAGGCGAAGGTCTGTTCAAGGAATGACTGCGGTGCTGAAATCGTAAGGTGTGGGCTGTGTGTAGCGTCCGCTGCCATACTGTCTCCAAGCCGCCATTCCAGAAGGATCCGGCATATACCGATCAGGGGACAGCTCGCCAATGGTGTTCAATTCCAAATGACCATCGGCATAGATCACCGCGGATTTGCCCCCGTGGCGTAAGATGGAGCGCAATGTGGTTTCAGAATTGCCACGGTTCTTGGCCGTCTGTGGATTGGCCGGATTGAGTGCCCCGCTGTCTTGGGTGAACGCAAAACAAGGGACATCGCCATTGCCGTCGAGCATAGATTCATAGCCCGACTGAAAAAGAATGGTCTTTACCGGATCCAAATAGCTAACATCAATTCGGCCCGTGCGGCGCCTTGAATTCCGGTCATCAAAATTCGCGGCATCACTGGTAAACCATCCGCCCACGCCGTTGAAACTCCAGTCCGTATATGGATGTTGCCCACGAGGTCCATCCACATAATAGGGATCCGTGGCCAAGCTGGTTGGGTCATTGAAAACCTTCTTGGCATCCCCGGCACCCAGATAATCCGCGTACATCTTGCCCCAATACCAGTGATAATAATATTGTTTCCGGGTATCCGGATTGGTCTTCCATTGCCAATCGGACTTTGGATAGCGGCTCGCGTAACGATCGGTCCAACCACCTCCATTCACCGATGGGGCGCAACGCCCTTCGTGATCGCCACGGTAAGCCTCAATGCCGTTGGCAATCTGCTTTGCATTGGATTGGCCCTTGATGGACCGGGCCTTAAACTTGGCACGCGCCAGCACGGGCAGCAGGAGGGACGCCAAAATGCCAATGATCGCGATGACCACGAGCAACTCGATGAGGGTGAATCCGGTGGATTTGCGTTGAATGGTTTTCATGGGCGAGAGTATTGAGATTGTGGAAACAAAACCGTTAATTGACCAGCAATTTTAATGCCATGAAAAACAAAAAATAAACAGGTGGTTTTTGAGGCCATTGGCACACATTGCGTGAACACAATACGAATTGGCGAAAAAACACGCAAACCCAAGAATGAGATTCGCACGTTAAAATCGCCCCAACCGCTCAATTGCCGATTCGATACAGCGCTTTGTCGGTGCGCAAAATCAAGGAGTTCCCGTCCACCGCGGCACTGGCCATGTGTTGGCCATTGAGTTTGTTTTTCGCGAGCACTTTGAATTGCTTGCCGCCTTGCAGGACGGTGGTGATTCCCTCGCGACTGTGGAAATAAATTTTGCCATTGGCGTGCGTGGGCGAAGCACTGAAGTTGCCGCCAATCCGCTCTACCCAATGTTTCTCGCCGGTATGGGCATTGAGGCAGGTGACAAGGCCGCCGCTCTCAGTGATGAAATACAGCTCGTCACCCACCAGCACCGGCGAAGGTTGCGTGGAAACACTGCGAGCATAGCTCCAGACAATGTCGGGCTTGGCGGTGTTCGCATAACGCACGGCGAGGAGTTTGGCGCGCATGAAGCCGGTGCTCATGAAAATCATGCCATGCCCGGTGACCGGACGCGGCACGAGCGAAAAGCCAAGGCTGCCGTATTCCACTTTCCAAATTTCCCTGCCGTTGACAGGGTCGTAGGCGTACAACCAGTTTGAGCCGGGGGAAATGAGCGTGGACTTGTCATTGATGTTGAGCAGGACCGGCGTGCCGAATGATTTTTTTAACTGAGGATTCTTGTGCATCGCGCCGGTGCGCTGGGTGCGCCATTTTTCCTTGCCCGTTTTGGAATCCAGCGCCACGACGAACTGCTTGTCGCTGCCGTCCATATGAAAAATCAGGAGATCTTTCCAAAGCACCGGTGTGCTGCCCGGGCCAGTTTCGTGGTTCACCCAAATTTCCTGGTTACGCCACAGCACCTTGGCGGTTTTGGCATCCAAACAAACCGTGCCATACGCGCCGAATTGACAGTACACCCGACCGGCCTCAATGATTGGCGTTGGCGAGGCATAGCTGTTCAGTTTGTGAACCCATTGCGGCTGTTGTTTGTTGATGATTTCAATGTTGTGCAAGAGTTTGCCCGAGCGTTTATCAACGCAAACCGCATGCAACCGCACGCGACTGAGCACATGAACAGGCACGCCGCCAGTGTTTTTCTTGAGGCGTTCCTTGGTCTCCTCGGCGCTGGCAAGTGTTTCAAATGCAGTGGTCATCCAAATTTGGTTGCCTTCGATGACCGGTGACGACCAACCCTTGCCGGGAATGGGAGTGCGCCATTTCACGTTTTTTGTTTCGCTCCACTCGGTGGGCAGCTTCGCATCGGCGTGCCCTTGACCGGTGGGGCCGCGCCATTGTTTCCAGTCCGCTTGGGCGGTGAAGGCGAGGGTGGTGAGAATTAGGATAGTCTTTTTCATAAAATTTTCTTTTCACCGCCAAGACGCCAAAGCGCCAAGATTATTCATTTACTTGGCGTCTTTGTGTCTTGGCGGTTCATTATTCACTTCGCTGCGCTGCGTCGAACGATATATTGGCGGATGACGGGGATTTTGGTTTTAGTGGTGAGCTTTAATGCGCGGGCCTTGTCGAGTGACACCAGCGGCTCGATGCCGTACCAGTAAAGAAGCGGCAAGTTATGGTCATCCTTGTCCGCCTCATGCGCGATGAGTGCCTCGGCGAGCTCCCAGCGTTGATTGACTGGAATCCGCTGCAGCGCGCTGGCGAGATAGAGGCGGACGAATTTGGAGTCATCGGTCTTCGCCATTTTTACCAGTTGATCGAGGATGAGTTTCGGTGCCTTTTCGTTTTCCAACGCGCATTGGATGGCCCAGCCGCGGAGGGTTTCGTCTTTGTCGGACATTAACTTGAGGAGTGTCCGCGAGTTGAGGCCGAACATTGCGTGCATCGCCAGCATCGCGCGGAGCCGATGGGTGGGGTTGGCCTTGGGGTTGAGGTAAATTTTGCTGAGCAAGCCGGGCGTCTCGGCGGCAGTGGCGGAAACGCCTTCATCAGGACCTTGATGGCGGGAGGCTTCGGCGCGTTCCTGCAGGAGGCGACGGGCGTGGTCGGCGTACCAATCGTTTTTGTGATTTAATAAATCCACCAACTTACTGTCGTTGAGTTTGGCGAGGTTTAGGTTTTTGACCGGCTTGCAGTTGGTGTGGCTCACGCGATAAATGCGTCCGGTGCCAAGTTGGTGGACGATGCGGCCGCAAATGTCCGCATCGTTCCAGTCGATGATCCACAGTGCGCCGGTGGGGCCGGTGTCGAGATTGAAGCCGAGGAAATGTTCGTCGTGCGCGAGCATAAAATCGCCGCCGTGCGTGCCGGCAAAGCCCGAGCCGCGGCGCTTGAGGTTGTCCACGTACAGCATGTGATGGTGTATGTTGCCCATGAAAACCTGCCCGGCATATCGCTTGGGAAAGGCGCCGCCGTTGTAAATCTGGCAGCCGCCGTGGGCAAAGCCGCCTTTGCGTTGGCGGGTGTTTTTTTCAGAGAACGCGCCGTTCGCATAAAAATACGCGAGGCCGCCTTCGTGTTTGCGGCCGCCGTAGTTTTGGTGCACGTGGTCGGCGATGGTTTTGATGTCGTTGTAAATGTGCGGATTAAAATGCCGGCCGCCTTGGCGATGATAGCGCCCGCCCTGCACCATGTGCCAAAGGTGCGGTATGACGCAGGCGGTGATAAAGGCTTGGCCGCGGCTGTCGAAATCGAGCCCCCACGGATTGCTGGTGCCCCAGGCGAACACTTCGAAATTTTTCCGCGTGGGATGATAGCGCCACACGCCGGCATTGAGCGGCACGCGGTCTTTTTCCGGCGTGCCGGGCGCACCCACTTTGCTGTGCGTGAACACGCCGTGGCAGCCGTACAACCAGCCGTCGGGCCCCCACACAAAACTGTTGAGCGTCTCATGCCGGTCCTGCCGGCCCCAGCCATCGAGCACCACGGTGGGGTCGGCATCGGGCACGTCGTCGCCGTTTTTATCGGGAATAAATAGCAGATTCGGCGGCGAACCAACCCACACCCCGCCGAAGCCCACTTGCAGTCCGGTTGGAAAAAAAATCTTGTCGATGAACACTTTGCGTTTGTCGAACCGACCATCGCCGTCGGTGTCCTCCAAAATGAGAATGCGCCCCTTCGGCCCTTGCTTGAACGTGTCGCTTTGGCGCGTTTCATAATTCAGGTTTTCGCAAACCCACACGCGGCCTCGGTCATCAAAGCAAAACGCAAATGGCTGCACCACATCCGGCTCGGCGGCGAATTGGGTGACCGAAAAACCCGCCGGCAACTTCATCCGCGCCACGGCTTGGTCGGGCGTGTATGAAGGTTTTTTCTGGGCGGATGCCGTAATCGCAACGGCGAGACAAAGGGGAATCCACGGGATCAATTTCATGCGTGGGAAAAGTTTCGAGGATCAATTCTCAAGAATCAAGGAAGTTAATTTTCAATTCGACTCGCGGAATGGATAAGGGCAATTTGGCCGGATGAGCGATGGCAATTACGAGCGGCTGGTTAAGATTGAATCCGAGCTGGCACATCTCGAGCAGCTGACCGAGTCGCTAAACGCGACCGTAATCGAACAGGCCAAAACCATTCGACGGCTGACGCAGCAAATGGACCAACTAAACGACCGTATGGCGGCGGAAAACATGAAAGAGGCAAAGGAAAACACCACCAAGCCGCCGCATTACGGGTGAGTTTTTCCCTCTGTGGTTAGGAAATAATTTCCTTCACCACGCGGCCGTGGACATCGGTCAGCCGGAAGTCGCGTCCATCGTAGCGGTAGGTGAGTTTTTCGTGGTCGAGGCCGAGTTGATGCAGAATGGTCGCGTGAAGGTCGTGCATGTGCACTTTGCCTTCGACGGCGTGGTGGCCGTATTCGTCGGTGTTGCCGTGTGCGATGCCGGGTTTTATTCCGCCGCCGGCGAGCCAGACGGTGAAGCCATCGGGGTTGTGGTCGCGGCCGGTGCCTTTGTTTTGGGCGTAGGGCGTGCGGCCGAATTCGCTGCCCCACCAAACGAGGGTGTCTTCAAGCAGCCCGCGTTGTTTTAAATCCTGCAGGAGAGCGGACACGGGTTGATCCGTTGCGCGCGCATGCTCCATGTGCTTGGGCATGTTCGAGTGCTGATCCCAGGAAGGGTTGTTGCCGTTGTCCGTGTAGTTCACCTGAATATAACGCACGCCGGCTTCGCTGAGGCGCCGGGCCATCAGGCAATAACGGCCAAAATTGTCGGTTGGATTCCTGCCAATACCGTACATCTCAAGCGTCTTTGAATTTTCCTTGGATAAATCGAGAATGCCGGGCGCGTTGTTTTGCATGCGCCAGGCGAGTTCGAAAGAGCCGATGACCGCATCGAGTTCGTCATCGCCGGGCCGGCGTTTGGCCTGCTCGGCATTCAGCGCGCGCAGCAGTTCAAATTGTTTCTGTTGCTGCCCTTTATCCGCGCCCGGCGCGGTGATGTTCTTGATGGTCGCCTCCGTGGCCGGGATGCCCGCGCGGCCGATGGGCGTGCCTTGATAGGCGGCAGGCAAAAATGCGTTGCTGAAATTGCGCGGGCCACCATTGCCCATCGAAGGGCCTATGCTGATGAAGCCGGGGAGGTTTTCGTTTTCCGTGCCGAGGCCGTAATTCACCCATGCGCCCATGCTCGGGCGAATCAGGTTGATCGTGCCCGAGTGCATGAACAGCGTGCTTGGCCCATGCGCCACGCCCTCGGTATGCATGCCTTTGAGGATGCAAAGATCATCCACGTGCTTTGCCGTGTGCGGGAACAATTCGCTGACCGGCTGGCCGCATTGGCCGTGGTTTTGAAATTTCCAAAGTGGTTTCTTGACGGCGTGCTCAACGATTTTGCGCGTCTTGGCCAGCGTACGGGCGTCGTCAAAGCGCACCATTTTGCCGTCATCATCAAAGAGCTTCTGCTTGTAATCATACGAATCCACATGGCTCACGCCGCCGGCCATGAAAATGAAAATCACTCGCTTCGCCTTGGGCGCGTGGTGCACGAGCTTGGGCGCAAGCGGATTGGCAGCGGCGGCGGCGCGATGAGCCAGCGCACCCATGGCAAGTCCGCCAAATCCGCAGGCGGCCGATCGCAACGCGGTGCGACGGCTGACGGACGGATTGAAGGACATTTCCATTTGCTCAACAAGAACGGCTTTGGGGGGTTGGACGGGTCATGGCCGGGTATATTCGACCCTGCGCTCGGCCTTGGCGGGCGGCAGGTGGATGGCGCAGGAATCCAGGTTGGCGCGCACGACGGGGATGGCGGTGCCGTTCACCTTCGCCTGCCATCCGGCTTGGTGCGAGTTGGTGAGTAAAAGAACGGAATTATGTTGCAGCGGCGGGACAGTCAACACCCCCTGTTGGCCACTGAGTTCCTGAATTTTCACGGGGGGCAATTGTTCGGTTGCGGCGGGCCGTTGTGGTCTGGGGATGGCGGAGGAGCGCAGGATGACCTGAATCTGCGGGTTAAAGCTTCGGCTGTAAACGAGGGTTTGTGCGGTGGCCTCGTCCGCAGCCATGCGCCAATCCGAATAGAGCTTGGCACGGGGAATGGCGCCGCCAAATTCCATCATGGCCACAGGCCCCTTGGGTGCGGGCAAGATGCGCAGGCGAT
The DNA here is from genome assembly GCA_964548235.1 of uncultured Verrucomicrobiota bacterium. GTDB lineage: Bacteria > Verrucomicrobiota > Verrucomicrobiia > Limisphaerales > UBA1100 > JACNJL01. The sequence continues at coordinate 19,759 of CAZJRV010000002.1, read as the reverse complement.
TGGATTCTTCCGGCACCATCTTCATATCGAGCATTGAACGGGTCTGGAAGCGCCGTTGCACGGGGTCGAGCACGGCATTGGGCGCGTTAGCGTAGACGGGTTGGAACTGCCCGGGAAACAGGCTCTGCACGATCATCGTGGTGGCGTTGTTCCCGGATTGGCACAGCAGGTATTTCGTGCTGGTGATTTCCCAATATCGCAGAATGTTGTGCGGCTCGGAGGGCGCGCCATCGGCAGGGGTTACATCCGCGCCGGTGGCCCGCATTTGATCGAGCAAACCGCGATCCAGCAGGGATTGCAAAAGGCCGGATTGGCCGACCATTAGAAGATGCCGCAGGCGACGGTTGGCAATCTGCTGGAATGCATTTAGCAATTCCGGGTTGGTGCGGTTTTTCAGAACAGAATCGCTGCCGGGAAGGGTCCGGAATTGTGCCAGTAAATCTTCGGACACGGCATCCGCCGGTTGGGCGTTGATTTGCTCCATTAGCTCAATGAAACGAACCAGTGACTCCGATGAATCATATTTTTTTGCTGCGGCCAAAAATTGATTGGCCGCCTCGAATTGCTCATCACTGCCAAACCATTTTTTGTTCAGGACAAGCGGAGGAACGCACTCGGAAACCACGCGGGTGTCGAGTCCGGAAAACGCCTCCATCACCGCAATGCGATAATGATCCTGATTGATGGGGCCCGGCTCGGCGGCCGGGGCAGGCGGCTGCGCGAACGGGATGTTCGGGGAAACCGGTGCAGGCGCATCCGGTCCGCCCCGGAATGCGAAAAACATGGCGCCGCCCAGCACCAACGCGATTGCAACCGCCTTATACACCAGCGGGGCTGAAGATTGGGTGCCGTGGCTCACGTCACGCACTGTAACAGGTCGTGCGTGGCAAAGAAAGCTTTGCTTTCAAAGGGCCGACTTTATACTGCCGCGATGAAGTTGGCCGTGATCCCCTGCCTCGCTTTGCTGTGCTGTGCGCTTCCTTTGGTTGGCGCGAAACGCATCGTTCAAGTGGCACCGCTTCCCGTGCCGCAAACGGGCAAGACGGGTTATCAATCCTTGTCCGCGACCGAAGCGGGATTGGTGCCGAAGGGAGCATACAACGCACCCAAACAAGTGGGCATCCGTGAAACCGGAAACTCCGGCTTGGCTGCGGGCGATGTGAATGGCGATGGCCTGCCGGATCTGTTTGTTTGTGGCATGGAAACCGCCAACGGGCTTTACCTCAACCAGGGAAACTGGAAATTCAAAGAAGTGGCGGAGGAAGCCGGCGTGGCCTGTCGCGGATGGCGCCTAAGCGGCGCGGTGTTTGCCGATGTGGATGGCGATGGGGATCTGGATCTGGTCGTCACCTCACTGCTGGACGGACGCAACTTCATGTTTCTCAATGACGGCAAGGGGCGGTTTACTGAAAACCTGAATGTCGCCTGGGTTTACAAACGGCGCGGCGGGACGGTGTCGGTGGATCTGGCCGATGTGGATGGCGATGGCGATCTGGATATGTACACCACGTGTTTCGTCCGCATTTTCATCAGCGAAGAACTTGGGCCCGATCGAGCGCATGAAATCCGCAAAGCCGGTATGGAAGCCATGCGGGAAGGCCGGAAATTGCCAGAGCAGTTTCTGGAATACTATGAAATTTCTCCGGGCGAAGATGGGGCGCCGCAAGTCAGCCCCACTTTCATGGAGGATCACCTGTACCTCAACAACGGCAAAGGTGAATTCGAGCCGGTCTCCGACCGCCAAAGGCACTTTATGGATTTTCAGGGGCGCCGCATGAAACGCCCCCGCGATCCCAGCCATGAAGGGCTGTTTCGTGATGTGGATGGAGACGGGGACCCGGACCTGTACGTCACCAGCGATTTCTCGAATCCCGACCGTTTGTGGTTGAACGACGGGCGCGGAAAATTTCGGGAGGCACATCCGCTTGCCCTGCGCCGCACCAGCCAATTTACAATGGGCTTCGACTACACCGACATCAACCGCGACGGACACCTCGATTTTCTCACTGCCGACATGCTCAGCCGATCCCACAAGCGGCGCAAAACCCAAATGGGCGACATGCAGGTCACGGAAATTGCCATCGGCCTCATCGAAAATCGTCCACAGATCATGCAAAACACACTACAGCTCAATCGTGGTGACGGCACTTGGACGGAGATCGCCCAGCTCGCAGGCGTGCACGCCTCCGAATGGAGCTGGGGAGTGGCCTTTACCGATGTGGATCTCGACGGCTACGAGGACCTCATCGTCGCCACCGGCATGACCCGCGATTTTATGGATGCCGACGCGCGCGCACAAGCCACCGGCGCACGCTCCGAGCCATCCGGCTCTGGCCTGGGCAGTTTGCAACAGAATTTTAACTTCCCAAAACTAGCCACACAAAATGTCGTATTCAGAAACAAGGGCGACCTGACGTTTGAATTCAAAAGCGATGACTGGGGCATAACCGAGGAAGCCGTGTCAGGCGGGCTCGCCCAGGCCGATTTTGATGGCGATGGCGACCTCGACCTTGTGTTCAACAACTGGACCTCTCCGCTGGAAATTTACCGCAATGAATCCATCGCGCCCCGCGTGGCAGTGAAACTGCGCGGACGCGGCCCCAACACCCAGGCCATCGGCGCAAAGGTGCGCCTGCTCGGCGGCCCCGGCGACGCACGCGGATTGGCCCCCATCGAGCATGACCTGCACATCGCGGGTGGGTACGCTTCCGGCAGCGAAAACGTCGCCGTCTTTGGCACCGGCAAACAAACTGAAAACCTACGCCTCGAAATCATCTGGAGAAACAAAAACACACGACATCGCACCCTCATCCCAAACATAAAGCCAAACCACGCTTACACCATCACCGAACCGGAATCCATTGAACCCTACACCCCGCCCACGCCCCAGCCCGTGCCGCCGCTCTTTGCCAATGCCGATGACCTCATTCAAATGACGCACCCCACGGCACCCGGCGGCAGGGCACAACGGCTGCATCACGAAAAGGCCTTTGACGATTTCGCTTACCAATCCCTGCTGCCCAACCGCCTCAGCCAACTTGGCCCCGGCGTCGCATGGGCCGACCTCAACGGCGATGGCCGTGATGACCTCGTCATTGGCTCTGGCAATGGCGGCAAGCTTATGTTGCACCTCGGGTCGGAAAACGGAAATTCCTTCGAGGGCAAACTCGGCCCGGGTGCCACCCTGGATCTCACCAGCGTGATTGCCTGGAATCTCAAGCCCGGCAACCCCACACTCCTCGTCGGGCAATCCAATTACGAACAATCCGACCGGCAATTTGCCCAACCCGCCTCCGTGCTTGGCTATTCCCTGGATGCGGAACTCTCGAAAACCCCGCTTCTGCCCGGCCGCATGGCCACCACCGGCCCCATGACGGCAGCCGACGTGGATGGCGACGGCGATCTCGATCTCTTCCTCGGCGGCCGCACCATCCCCGCACGATACCCGGAGCCGGCCAACTCTCATTTGTTTCTCAACGAAAACGGCAAACTCAGGCCTGACGCGGCCAATGCGAAGGTGCTGGAAAAAATTGGGCTCGTCAGCGGCGCAGTCTTTGGCGATCTCGATGGCGATGGCGATCCGGATCTCATCCTCGCCTGCGAATGGGGCCCCATCAAAATTCTTCGCAATGACGCCGGACAGTTCACCGACGCCACGAAGGCCCACGGGCTCGATGGCTTTCTGGGGTGGTGGAACAGCGTCACCCTCGGCGACTTTGATGGGGACGGACAGCTCGATCTCGCCGCCGGCAACTGGGGTCACAACAGCAAATATCAAAATTCATTCACCCCAAAGGATCCCCTCCGAATCACGTACGGCGATTTTGACAACAACGGTGTGCTCGACATCGTCGAATATCATCGCGACAAACTCTCCGGCAAACTCGTGCCCGAACGCGGCCGCTCCTGCTCCATGAACGCCATGCCCTTTATTGGCGAACGCAATCAATCCTTCAATGCCTTCGGCTCCGGCAGCCTGGAGGAAGTGTACGGCACCAGCCTCAAGCAGGGCACCGTGCTTGAGGCCAACACCCTCTCCCACACGGTCTTCCTCAATCGCGGCGGCTCATTCGTGGCGCGGCCGCTGGCCATCGAGGCCCAGTTCGCGCCGGTCTTCGGCATTAACACGGCGGACTTTGATGGCGATGGAAATGAAGATCTCTTCGTGGCACAAAATTTCTTTGCCTCCCAGCGCGAAACGCCCCGCAGCGATGGTGGACGCGGACTGCTCCTGCACGGCAATGGCAAGGGTGAGTTTGCCGCCATGACGAGCGCTGCGTCCGGCATCCGCGTGTGGGGCGAACAGCGCGGCTCGGCCGTGGGCGATTTCAACTCCGACGGCCGGCCCGATTTGGCGGTGGCACAGAACGGCTCACACGCCCGGCTCTTCCGCAACACGGAAGGGCGCCCCAGCCTGCGGGTGAAACTCAACGCTGGGTCCACCAACCCCACCGGCGTGGGTGCCATCGCGCGCCTGGTTTTTGCCGATGACCAAAAGGGCCCCGCCAAGATCGTCACCGCCGGTTCCGGCTATGGTTCGCAGGATTCCCCCGTGCTCCTCCTCGCCCGCCCCACCACGCCTGAACAAATTGAAGTTCAATGGCCCCACGGCAAAACAACCACTACCCCAATCCCAGTGGGCGCAAGCGAAATCGAAATCAACCGCGCCGGTGATTGGAAGCGCATCCGGTAAAGCAGCCCGGACTAACGAACCCACCGACTGCGCCAGGCACAGGCGGTGATGAGCAAAGCAAGGCCGAGGAGCAACCAAAACGGCAGTACCGAGGCGCGTTCCGGCTGAAACTGAAACACCACCGACTGGCCCTGCGCAGCAGCCGGCAGATACACCGCGCGCATGTGGCGGTTGGCACGCAACAGCGGCGCGGGTTGGCCATCGCGCATCACGGTCCAGCCAGGATGATGGGCATCGTTGAACAGCAACACAGTGGGGAAATGCGTGACCGGGATTTTCAACTCCACGCGATCATTGGCCATCGCCACGATTTCCGGCCGGGGCAATCCGCTGGTTTGCGAGGGATGCGCCGGGGGATCAATGGTCTCGCTCAGCAAAACCTGTTGATGCGGGTTAAAGCCGTGTTGATATAAAATCTCGCTTGTTTTGTCATCATCCAGGCCCGATTGCCAATCGGCAAACAGCTGCAGACGGGGAAGCGCCCCGGTGAATTCCACCAGCGCCACCGGGCCGTTGGTGGCGGGGGTCAAGCGAGCGGTGGCCGGGTTCAGTGAATAATCCTCCCGCCTCAAAAAGCGCCGCTGACTGGGATCCAAAAGGTGATTGGGCAAATTTCTGTAAATGGGCAGGGCAAGATAGGGAAACTCATTCCTCACAGACCGGCCGATGGTGTCATTGCCGCTAACGCAAAGGAAATAGCGGACGCTGTTGAGTTCCCACCAGCGCAGCAGGCGCCCCCGATTCCCAGCTCCGGCGGACGGGGGGGGATACCCCGGCGCGCGCACGACCGGGAGGCGGGCAAACTCGTTTCGGGCCCATCGGCCATGATAAACCTCCCTGAGTTGCGAGGCATGAAGCAGGGCCCGGGCGTGGTTTAACTGGCCCAGACGCTGGCGGATAATGTGGCGAAAAAAACGGATGATGGCCTGATCCCCCTCGCAGGCCAGAAATTCTGGCCCGGCGGGCATCTGCATCAGTTCTCCCATCTCCCTCTCAATTGGCGCCCCTTGCTCGGAGGCCATCATCTTCGCAATCTGATTTTGTAACGCATCCAACCGGTCGGGATCATTGTAGCGTCCAATCGCCCCGTGGAATGCGTGAACCACTTGCTCGACCTTTGCATCCTCGATTTTCGGGAGAGCATTCTCCGGCGTGGCGAGGTATTTTCCAATCAACCAACGGTCCAGCGGCAGGCTTTCTGATTGGGCACCCCCGTCGGGTAGTTGAAAATCATCCAACAATGCCAACCGCCCCAGAACCGGTTCTGAGCGGATGTATTGAACCGCGGGATGATCCGATGCCGTCGTGGCTCTCAAATCATAGTGCCGGAAAGGCAGGCCCGACCGAACGAGATCCGCCGCCAACAGCACCCCCAAAATCCCGAGGCAAGCCCCGCGCACACGCGGGGTCCACTTCAACAACCCGAAAACCAGAAACGCTGCCACCGTAAGCGCGAGAAACAGCACGAACAATCCCGCCTGCCAAATGCTGGCCGCGGCCAAGCCCCGGGTAAATTCCAGCGACAGAACCGGATATTGTGTCTGCAGCCACTTCGCCAGCGCGCCGCTTTGGCCGTTATAGACCACAAATGAAATCGCGGCCAGCGTGAGCACTCCAATCGAGCCGATCCGCCAGGCGGTATCAAATCCGCCGCTGCCGAGGGCCCTGGTTTTCTCGTGCGCCTCGCTTGTGTACCAATCATCCACCGCACGCACGCCGTAGCCTGTGAGCAGCACCGCGCCGAGGATGCCGGGGGCAAGACACAGTGGACTGAGCAATCCCAGCAATCCGGCAACCGCCGCGAGGCCGGCCAGTGCAAACACGCGTTTGCGGTCAGCGGCAACCAACATACTTTCGCGGCGCAACGCATGAGCCAATGCCCACGCGGCAAGCACCAGCACGGGCACGCCAAAATGCAGCCCCAAAATTTTTATGGAACCCCATTGCCCGGAACTATCCGGCACATCCACCCGGTGCCCGGTAAGACCCGCCACGGCGATGCCGGGCAGTTCATACAGCGCAAACGGTCGGGCGTCATCCACGGGGATGGGTATCTCCCGGAACGCGTCCAAATAAATTCCCCCGACAATGAAGACCGCCAGAGTAAGCGGAATCAGCAAAGCCGTCTTCATGCGTGGGCCGGTTTGCTGGGATTCATCTGCTGCAGGCAATCCAATGGCCAATGCCGTAACGCCTATGGAGAGGTAGAGGCCCGCGGCCCCGGCCTCAATACAGGCCATCACCAGCGCAAAACCGGCGAGCAGCGCCTGCGGCCATTCCAGCCGGGGTCGCAGCCGCACCAGTCCCAAGGCCACAAACGCCCACGCCCCGCCCATCGCCAGCCAGGGCGCGGGCCCCACGGCGCTGGTTAAAAATACCCCGTTGAGCCCCGCTGCCAACGCGCCAAGCAGACAGGCGACCGTCGGACAATCCCACTGGCGCAAACAAAACCACGCAGCCATGCCCAGCAGGAACAGGCAGAGCGGCGGATAAATATTGGCAAATACGCGGGAGGGATCGGCGCTGAGTTTGCACAAGGCGAATATGGCCGATTGGGAGCCGGGCGACAAAACCGGCGTGGGCTCGCCCAAGCCGGCGGTGGAATCCCAGACAGGAATGCCCCGGGGAAATTCATCGTTCGTGCTTAAGGATTGATCCGCCGAAAAGCCGGGAAAGAACAGGGCAGCCAATACCGCCAACAGCACTACTGCAGCGGTCAATGCCGGAAGCGCGCCCGGCCGAAAATTGGGTGCTCTGTCCATGTCCGGCGGTGTTTAACAAAAAACCACCTCGGTACAAAGTGAATTTACAACTCGCGCCCCGCGCGTTAGGCTGCGCTTTATGAAACTTGCCCAACCTGTTTCCATGCTGCTGCTGGGGCTGGCCGGATCGCTCACCTCCGCGGCCGGCGTAAAGGTGACCCCATTGGCCGTGCCCACGCAGGGCAAGCCCGGCTACCACCGCATTGCCGCCCGGGATGCGGGGCTGGTGCCGCGTGCGCGCTTCCAGCCAATTGCAGGTGAAGTGCACCGTGAAACTGCCAACTCCGGCCTGGCTGCGGGTGATGTGGATGGAGACGGCCGCATTGACCTGTTCGTCTGCGGAATGGAGGAGCCCAATGCGCTGTACCGCAATTTGGGGGGCTGGAAGTTTGAAGACATTACTGCCCGGGCCGGCGTGGCCTGTGCGAGTTGGCGGCTGAACGGCGCAGTGTTTGCCGATGTGGATGGGGATGGGGATCTGGATCTCATTGTCACTTCCCTCCGAAACGGCCGCAATTTTCTTTTCATTAATGATGGGAAAGGGAATTTCACCGAGAGCCTCAAGATTGGTTGGGTGAACCACCCGCGCGGAGGCAGCGTGGGTGCCTGCCTAGCGGACGTGGATGGCGATGGAGATTTGGATATGTACGTCTCCAAACATCTCAAGATGTATCTGCATCAGGAACTGGGCGAAAAACGCCACGAGGCAATCAAGGCCATGGGCAGCCGGCCGCGAACGGTTGGCGAGCATAAGATTTATTCCAAATACTTTACTTACATGATAAAACCCGACTCGCAGGGCAAACTCTCGAGAGTAGCCGTCCCCAGGAGCATTGCCGACCAGCTTTATCTCAACGACGGGCAAGGGGGGTTCCGGCCGGTCACCGATGCAGATCTGCGTTTTCGCGATGCCCAGGGGCGCCCCATCTCCATGCCGGCCGATCCCTGTCAGGAGGCGATCTTCCGCGATGTAGATGGGGATGGCGATCCAGATCTGTATGTCTGTAGTGATTTTGACTGGCCGGACCGGTTCTGGATCAATGACGGATCCGGACGTTTCCAGGCCATCAGGAACGAGGCCCTGCGCCGCACCAGCCAGTTTTCCATGGGCATCGACTTCACTGATATTAACCGAGACGGCCACCTCGATTTTCTCACCTGTGACATGCTCAGCCGATCCCACAAGCGCCGCAAGACGCAGATGGGGTTGATGCAGCCCACGGATGCGGTCATCGGGAAAATTTTTGACCGTCCGCAAATTATGCAGAACACCCTGCAACTCAACCGGGGCGACAGCACCTGGACGGAGATTGCCCAGTTCGCAGGGGTAAAAGCCTCCGAGTGGAGCTGGGGTGTGGCATTCACGGATGTGGATCTCGATGGCTACGAGGACTTGATCGTGGCCACCGGCATGAACCGTGATTTTATGGATGCGGACACCAACAAACGCGCCGATACAGTGCGGCGTGAAAAGAGCGATGTGGATTCGCGCCTCCTTTCCTTTAATTGGTATCCCAAGCTGCCCACGCAAAATGTCATCTACCGCAACAAGGGCGACCTCACCTTCGAATACAAAAGCGACGAATGGGGATTCGCCAGGGAAATTCAATCGGACGGCAAGAAAACCTACAAAAAATTTGAAGCTGTATCCGGTGGATTGACTCAGGCGGACTTCGACGGCGATGGCGATCTGGACTTGATGTTCAATAATGATGATGGACCGCTGGAAATTTACCGGAACGAAACCACCGCCCCGCGTGTGGCTGTGCGGCTCATTGGCCGTGCCCCCAACACTCAGGCCATCGGCGCAAAAATCCGACTCATCGGCGGCCCCGGCGGCCCTGAACCAATTGAAACCGAAATCAGTGCCGGCGGCGGGTTCGCATCGGGGAGTGATACGCTGGTGAGCTTCGGCACCAGTCAAGCCAACGAGGGCCTGAAACTCGAGATCATCTGGCGAAACCGCAGCCAGCTCACCCGCACGGTGATCAACAGTGTAAAGCCCAACCACCTCTACACCATCCGGCAAGGCAACGCCCAGCCACATTTCCCCGCCCCCACTGCCCAGCTCAAGCCCCTGTTCAGCCTGGAACTCGATGCCCTGGTGAAACGGCCCGACAACGAAGCCGCCCCGCTCCTTCACCATCAACACGGCGAAACTGCCTTTGACGATTTCGCCTATCAATCCCTGCTGCCCAACCGCCTCAGTCAGCTCGGCCCCGGGCTGGCCTGGACCGATCTAAACGGCGATGGACGCGATGATCTCGTGGTCGGCTCCGGACGCGGCGGCGGCCTCAATGTATTTTACGGCCAACCAGAAAACCGGTTCGACCTGTACAGCGGTCCGCTGGCAAAGCTGGATCAAACCGGCCTGCTGGGCTGGACCCCCAAGCCCGGCACACGCGCGCTGCTGGTGGGCACCTCCAATTACGAAGCCGGCCCCAATGCGTTTATGCGGCCACCCACGATGCTGGGCTTCGACCCCGCCCGTGACTACACCCCCACCCACACCCAGCCCCGGCGCCCCACTACAACCCGCCCCAAGGCCTCCCCCCATGTGGATGGCGATGGCGACCTCGACCTCTTCATCGGCGGCCGTACCGTGCCAATGCGCTACCCTGAACCCGCCGACTCACTGCTGCTGCTCAACGATAACGGCAACCTCAAGCCCGATCCCGCCAATGCAAAGTTGATGGAAAAACTCGGCCTCATCCGCGGTGCCGTGTTTGGTGATCTCGATGCCGATGGCGACCCGGATCTCATCCTCGCCTGCGAATGGGGACCCATCAAAATTCTCCGCAATGACAACGGCACATTCATCGACGCCACAAAAACCTTCGGGCTCGATGCCTCCAAAGGCTGGTGGAACAGCGTCACGCTGGGCGACTTTGATGGCGACGGCCGCCTCGACCTTGCCGCCGGCAACTGGGGCCGCAACAGCAAATACGAAGGCTCCTATTCTAAAAAAGACCCCCTGCGCATTGCCTACGGCGATTTTGATAACAACGGCGTGCTCGACATCGTTGAATATCATCGCGACAAACTCACCGGCAAACTCGTGCCCGAGCGCGGCCGCTCCTGCTCCATGAACGCCATGCCCTTCATTGGCGAACGGAACGGAAACTTCGACACCTTCGGCTCCGGCGACCTCGAGAAAGTCTACGGCGAATGCCTCAAGGCCGGCACTGTGGTGGAAGCCACCACCCTTTCCCACACGGTCTTCCTCAATCGCGGCGGCAAGTTTGAGGCGCGGCCGCTGCCTGCGCGCGCACAGTTCGCGCCGGTCTTCGGCATCAATGCGATGGACTTTGATGGCGATGGAAACGAGGACCTCTTTGTGGCCCAAAACTTTTTCGCCTCCCAACGCGAAACCCCCCGCAGCGATGGCGGCCGCGGCCTCCTTCTTCGCGGCGATGGCAAAGGCAGTTTCCATTCCATGTCCGCCAATGCCTCGGGAATCCGGATCTATGGCGAACAACGCGGCTCGGCCGTGGGCGATTACAACCAAGACGGCCGACCGGATCTTGCCGTGGCGCAAAACGGAGCCCATACCCGCCTTTTCCGCAATTCCGAAGGTCGGCCCGGCCTGCGTGTGCGCCTCAATGCCGGCCCCGCCAACCCCACCGGCGTGGGTGCCATTGCACGGCTGCAGTTTGCGGATGAAAAGCGGGGCCCGGCCCGGGTGGTAACGGCTGGCTCGGGTTACTGGTCGCAGGACTCCGCCACACTCATTCTTGCCCGCCCGGAGACGCCCGTGGCCATCGAGGTCCAGTGGCCCCACGGCGAAACCACCACCTCAAAAATCCCGGCCGGTGCGGATGAAGTGGAGGTCAACCCGGAGGGGAAACTAAATCAGCTGAAGTAACGGCTGGGTTCAATGGCGTTCGGAAAAAGAACTCCGAATGTCGAACCAGAAATATCGAATTCTGAATGATCTGCCGTGCCACCGGCCCGGTTGATTTAGAGACTTCAGCGTTTTCCCTTGGGCACGTTCATGCTCATGATGCTGGGGCCGTGGAAGACTACGCCGCAGCCGCCGGTGATGACACGCTCCACCGGCTCGCCGGTTTCCGGGTGCTGGCTGAGCGGCTTGTCCTTCATCTTCTGCAACACCTCAAAGCGCTTGGGTTTCTGGCCTTTTTTCTTCGGGATGGTCTGGTAAATATAAGTGGGCATGGCGTTTTTGGCAGTTGCACGCGGACGGGATTGTACGGCGCGCGCACGGCGGACGCAAGGCCGGGCGGTTGAATTGGCTTGCCCGGCGAAATGTTTTGGGCATAGTGACCGGCCCGCCGTCACTGGAGTGCGGCGGCTGTGGCTGGATAGCTCAGTTGGTAGAGCAACGGACTGAAAATCCGTGTGTCCCCGGTTCGAACCCGGGTCCAGCCACCAATTTTTCTAACGATACCTATCGTTGTTTTTGGCATCTCACTCGCGCTTGACCGGGTTGATTGAAGCTGGCTATTCCGGTTCAGGGCGGCCACATTGAGGGAGCAATGAAAGAGGTCATCGAATTCACGGCCATCATTGTTGCCATCATCCTGACTTGCACACACGTGCTTCCACCAATTGCCCGCTACGTTGACGGAAAAGAGGGAAACCCATCCACTGCAAAAGCAATTTTATTTGCGGCCGCCGTTTGGGGACTTGCTTACTGGTTGGTCGGTTGGGCAAATAGTTGAGGCCTGTATTTCATTTTAGTTTCCCCTCGTGACACCGCCGCTTGATTGGCGTAAATTGCGGCGGATGGGTTTCGCAAGTTCGCAATGAAAACACTGCATCGGTATTTGCTGCGGGAGGTGCTGGCCACGCTGGTGCTGACGGTGGGGGTGTTCACGGCCGTGCTGCTGATGGGCAACGCGATGAAGGAGGTGCTGGCGCTGGTGGTGCGTGGGCAGGCGTCGCTGATGGGCGTGGGCAAGGCGTTTGTGCTGCTGATTCCCTTCGTGATTTCATTTTCACTGCCGATGGGGCTGCTAACGGCGATGCTGCTGGTGTTCGGCCGCTTCAGTGCGGATCAGGAACTCACCGCGGCGCGCGCGGGCGGGGTCAGCCTCGTCAGTCTTGTGGCGCCGGTGCTGTTGCTGGCGGTGGTATTCAGCGGGTTGTGCGCGTGGATCAATCTTTCCATCGCCCCGCGTTGCCGCACGGCCTACAAGGAATTGGTGTATGACCTCGCGCTGTCCAATCCCGCCAAGCTCCTCTCGGCCAACACGTTTGTGACCGAGGTGCCCGGCTATGTGATTTACATTGGCGAACTGGAACAGGGCGCGGATGACCGGCATTGGCAAATGAAGCGGATTCTGCTCAACCGCATTGAGGATGGCGAACTCATCCAGCGCACCCGCGCCGCGCGGGGCGAGGTGAGTTATGATTCGGCGGCCAAACAATACCTCTTCCGCCTGATCAACGCACAAGTCAACGTGCGCGCGGACAAGCTGGAAACCATGTTCGGGGGCGATGATCCGGACAACGAAGGCAAAGAGCCCGTTCCCGCGGGCACGGACCATTCGGCTGTCACAAATACATCATCCGAAACGGAAATCGAACCCAATCCCTTCCCCGATTCGCCCGAGTGGATGCCAATGGCTGGCGGGGAAATCGTGCTGCCTATCACGCTGGCTGATATGGAGAAGCAAACTTTCAAGCCCAAGCTTAGCTATCTCACATTCAGCCAGTTGCGCCGCGAAATGGATCGCCATGGGGAAATCATCAACGTGGATCAAAACGGCTCGGTAGCGCTCGTCCATTACGCCACCGTCGATGCGCCCACGCCGGACTCAGAATACCAGGTGACACGCCACGGCCAACCCGTGGGCCGCGCGCGCGTCACCAACGGGAAAACCCCGGCCCATCTCGTGGCGGACATCATCGAGGGCACGCTGCATCCGGGCGACCGCCTTGAGCTGGAGCGCACGCCGCTCAAGGTGCAGCTGCACCGGCAGATTTCCTTTTCCTTTGCCGCCATCGGTTTCACGCTGGTGAGCATCCCGCTGGGCATCCGCGCGCACCGGCGCGAGACCACCGCCGGCATCGCAATGGCGCTGGTTTTGATTTTAATTTATTACAGCTTCGTCATCCTCGGGCAGGCACTCGCGGATAAACCTCAATATTACCCGCACCTGATTGTGTGGATCCCCGTGTTTCTTTTCCAAGCCGCCGGCATGGGATTGCTGGCGCGCGCCAATCGTGGATGATGGATCACCCCGAAACCAGTCCGCCCTGCCTTGCGCAGCTGCAATTCCTCACCGGCCAACCGCGTCGGCATTATATTTGGCCCGGTGAATTCCCAATCCGCCTTGGCAGAAGCAGCGATTGCGCGCTGCGCATTGAGGAGGAGGGCGTGTGGGATAACCACGTGGAAATTGAACTGGATAATGAAAACCGCTTTCACCTACGCCGAATTTCCGATGCAAGCGTGATGGTGAACGATGAACCAATGGAAGATGAGCAGCCGCTGGCTAATGGCGATGTACTTGCGCTTGGCTCGGTGAAGCTGCAATTCTGGCTCGGCACCGTGCAACAGCGGCGGCTTTCCACCCGCGAAGCCGCCGTGTGGGCGCTGCTGGCGGCGGTCACCGCGGTGCAGGTTAGCCTGTTATTGTGGTTAAATTGAGCAGCCTTGCGGATTGCCCATCTACCCGTTACCCTCCCCGCCGAATGAAGCACCTGCTTGATTTCGAGAAACCGTACATCGACCTCCAGCAAAAACTGGAGGGCCTGCGCGAGCATCCCGAGGAGGAAAATCTCGGGGTGGACATCGACCAGGAAATCCGCCAGCTCGAGGAGAAAATCGAGGCCAAGAAAAAGGAACTCTACTCCAACCTCACCGCCTGGCAGCGCGTCCAGCTTGCCCGCCATCCCAAGCGACCTTATTCGCTCGATTACATCCAGCGCACCTTCAACGGTTTTTCCGAGCTGCACGGCGACCGGCTGTTCCACGACGACCACGCCATCGTGGCCGGCTTCGCCAAGCTGGGCGACCAGCGCGTGATGGTGGTGGGCACGCAAAAAGGCCGCGATACCAAGGAGAACATCAAACGCAACTTCGGCTGCGCCCACCCCGAGGGCTACCGCAAGGCGCTGCGGCTGATGGGCATGGCCGATCGCTTTGGGCTGCCCATCATCGCGCTCATCGACACCGCCGGTGCCTACCCCGGCGTGGCCGCCGAGGAACGCCACATCGCCAAGGCCATCGCCATCAATCTGCGCGAGATGGCGCTGTTCAAGGTGCCGATGATCTCCGTGGTCATCGGCGAGGGCGGCAGCGGCGGCGCGCTGGGCATCGGCGTGAGCGACCGCACATTGATCTTGGAAAACGCGTATTACTCCGTCATAAGCCCCGAGGGCTGCGCGGCAATTTTGTGGAAAGACCGCGCCGCCGCACCGCAGGCGGCTGAGGCACTCAAGATTACCGCCAACGATTTGCTCGAACTGGAGCTGGTGGACGAGGTGGTGCCCGAGCCCTTCGGCGGCGCCCACAACGATGTCGACGCCATGGCCGACACCCTGCGCGAGGTGTTGTTGCAAAACCTGGAGGACCTGAAACAAATCGACCCCGCCGAGCGCCTCAAGATGCGCTACCAAAAATACCGTCGGCACGGCCAGTTCATTGAGGGTCAAGCCGAGCCGGCATAAGCCCCGCCATGCTCTACCCGCTCACCTTCGAGCCGATTTTCCACGAGCGCGTCTGGGGCGGACGCATGCTGGAAACGCTTTTCGACAAGCCGCTGCCGCCGGGCCAGTCCATTGGCGAATCCTGGGAAATCGCCGACCGTCCCGGCACGGCCAGCATCATTGCCAACGGCCCGCTCGCCGGGCACGATCTCCGCTGGCTGATGCAAAACCACGCGGCCGATTTGCTCGACGCTATTCCGAACAACGGCAATTTCCCGTGGCTCGCAAAATTACTCGATGCCCGGGCTGATCTCTCCGTGCAGGTACATCCACCCGCCGCAGTTACCCCGCAACTGGGCGGCGAACCCAAGACCGAGGCGTGGTACGTGGGCCACGCCGAGGCCGATGCCCGCCTCATAGCCGGACTGCGTCCGGGCGTGTCGCGCGAAAAATTTGAGGCGCAGCTTGGCACGGTGGATTTCCCGCTTTGCCTCAATGAACTGCCGGTGACCGCGGGCGATGCAATGTTCCTCCCCAGCGGCCGGCTGCACGCGCTGGGCGCGGGCACGGTGGTCTTCGAAATTCAGCAAAACTCCGACACCACCTACCGCGTGTACGACTGGAACCGCCCCGGCCTCGACGGGAAACCACGTCCGCTGCACCTCGCCGAGGCGATGCAGTGCATTGATTTTGACGAAGTCAAACCGCGCCTCCACGCGCGCGAATACGAATCCCACAACGACTACGCCACCCGCCTCATCGCACAGGCGCCGAAAGCATTCCGCCTGGAGCACATCAAAATGAATACCGATGCCGCCATTGTATTGCCCGGCGAAGGGATGCGGGTGGTGGCCGTGACCAATGGCCGCCTCACTCTCGATGGGGCCGGTGAAACGCTCGCGCTCAATCCCGGTCAATTCGCCTTGGTGCCTGCCTGTGCGGAGACCACCGCCGCCCGCGGTGCCGATGCCCAGTTCCTGCTCACCCAGGTTGCATGATGCAATTCACCGCAAACTCCAATGGAGAAGAGGAAAAACCCGTGCGCGGCTTTCTGCATCAATTCGTGGTGGGCACGCTGGCGGTTTTGGTGGCAGTCCATTTGGTGCCGGGCATTACGTATGTAAAACCCGTCGATTTGTTTCTGGCGTCGCTGGTGCTTGGCGCGCTCAATGCTGTCCTGCGGCCTCTCCTGTTGCTGGGCTGTTTGCCGTTGTTGATTCTCACGCTGGGCCTTTTCCTGCTCGTCATTAATGCCGGCCTGCTGATGCTCACGGCGAAATTGGTGGAAGGTTTCAAAGTCCCCGAATTTTGGGATGCATTTTGGGGGGCGCTGATTATTTCCATCGTCACCCTCATCGCAAACACATTGACCGGCAGCGGCCAGTCAAAATTTCAATTCCACAAAAACAAGCCGCGCGAAAAAAAATCCGGCTACGATCGCGATGACGATGATGGCCCCGTGATTGATGTTTAAGATTGCAGTTGGTGGGAGGCGCGCAGGGTGGGTTTGCCTTCCTCGTTCCATTGGCGTTCGAACTCAGTGGTAAGCGCGGCCAGTTCCGGCGGCGTTTCCACAATTGAAAACTCCTTGGCCGGTTCAAACGATCTCTGCATCTGCGCGAAATAATCCGGATCGTCCGTGCGCAGATGCACCACACCGCCGGGCACCAGAACGCGCCAGGCCAGTGCGGGAAAATTTTCATCAATCAGCCGATGTCGGGCGTGCTTGTCCTTGGGCCAAGGATCGGGAAAATAAATGTGGACGGCATCAAAGGCATTCGCGGGCAGGAGGTATTGCAAAACGTAACGCGCCTCGATGCGGAGCAGGCGGAGATTAGTGAGCTGGGCGCGGCTGCCTTTTTTGTCCAGCTTGCGAATGCGGCCGAGCAGGCGCTCGACGCCGAGGAAATTTTTTTCCGGATGACGCGTGGCCCATTCCAGCAGAAATCCGCCATCGCCACAGCCGATTTCCAGCTCGGTGGGTTGGGATTTGGAAAAGAGGGATTCCAGCCGCAACGGTTCCGTCACGGATTCAAACTCGTGCAGCAGGCTCATTGTGTTTCCGCGCCAACGAACAGGGCGAGGGAAGCGGTGTAGCCGTGGAGGAAATTGTCGTTGCCGATGGGGCCGATTTCGCCGTTGCAGAAAAATCCGCTGAGGCCGATGTCGCCAAGGTGATGCTGCACGAGGCCGGCATCGTGATCGGAGGCACCAAAAAGATTCTTGCCGCGGCCGGTGCAGCAGCAGAGGCAGCCGCCGTATACAGGGTTCCCATTGAGTGATTCACTGGCGCGATGCATCAGCTCGTCCATGTCCTCGCCGGCAGCCCGGGCATCGCGGCGCTGGAATTGCAGCGTTTGCCCCGCTCGCGGTGTGCCGCCAATGGCGATGGCGCCGTTCTCGGTATCGGCACCGATGAGGTTGCGAATCAGAAAATCGCCGCGATGAAAATCTTCCACGTATTCGTTGACCACCAAGCCCACAAAAAGATTGCCGCGGGTCTTTTCTTTTTCCGTGTCGCTTAGGTTTTCGAAAGTCTCGGTGAGCACCTCGTAGGCGGAACGATTGCCGATTTCGTAAATGATATTTTGCTCAGCGCGGGTGATGGTCCACGTGTCGCCAATTGGCGTGCAGCCTTGCGAGATGACGCTTTGCAATGCCACGCGGCCGCCCACGCTGAGTGCCACGCCTCCTTCCTCGTGCACCTCGCCATTAAGATAAACCTGCGAATTTTGATCGGCCAGGTTGCCGCTGGCGAATCCGCCGATGACCGGTTTGCCGGACCACGAGGCATTCCATTGCGGCAACCACGCCTCGGCATTGAGGTGAAAGGGATCGACGAAGGAAAGCCAGCCGTGTGTGTCCTTGATGCCGGTGGTCTCGGGCCAGTAATCGGGGCCATCGGCTTCCTCAACCTGCGATTGGGTGAAGTGCAGTGCATCAAGTTTTGCCCCGGGCAAATGGTGCAGAGCGAGGGTGAGACCGGGGTTATTTTCCAGCTCGCGATCATTGGCCACGAGACTGCTGCCGGAACAACCCACAAGCAGAGGAATGCGGGCGTGCACGCGAAGTATTTCCAGCAGCTCGACTGCTTGGCCAAAAAATTGGGGGGAGGTGAAGACTAACCCAAGCGAAACATCATCGCCGGGAAAATTCTCGCGCAATTCAGCTGCCCAATCTTCAAGGGCATCCACGTCAAACGCGCCGTCGTAATGGGCGGCGATGGAATGCGCGGCGATGGATTGGGCGGGATCGGGCATGGATTACCCCGCTGCCACGACTTCAGCGGGCTCGGCCTCGGTGGGCTCGGTGGTTTCCTCCTTGGATTCCTCCGGTTCCACGCCGTTTTTCTTGTCCATGATTTGCTGGACGATTTGTTCGCACAACTCCGGCTTGTCCACGAGTGTGCGCTGGGCGGCGGCCACTCCTTGGCCAATGAGTTCGCCATCGTGCTGGATCCACGCCCCTTTTTTGCCGAGCACACCAAAGCGCAAGCCGGCATCGATGATGCTTCCTTCGCGGTTGATGCCCTGATTATACATGATGTCAAACTCCGCCTCGCCAAAGGGCGGCGCGACCTTGTTTTTGACGATCTTGGTTTTGACGTGGTTGCCAATGACTTGCCCGGTGGAATCCTTGAGCGCTTCGCGCCGGCGGATGTCGATGCGAACGCTGGCATAAAACTTCAGCGCCTTGCCACCGGGGGTGGTCTCGGGGCTACCAAACATCACGCCCACTTTTTCGCGCAATTGGTTGGTGAAAATGCAGGTGGTCTTGGCCTTGCTCATGATGGCGGCGAGTTTGCGCAGCGCCTGGCTCATCAGCCGCGCCTGCATCCCCATGGTGGCCATGCCCATATCGCCCTCTAGCTCGGCCTTGGGGACGAGTGCGGCAACGGAGTCAATCACGATAACATCCAGCGAGCCGGAGCGCGCAAGGGTTTCGCAAATGGTGAGCGCTTCCTCGCCGCTATCGGGCTGGGAGACGAGGAGGTCATCGAGGTTGACGCCCAGCTTTCTGGCATACTGCGGGTCCAGCGCGTGCTCGGCATCGATGAAGGCGCAGGTGCCGCCAGCCTTTTGGGCATTGGCGACGACGTGCAGCATCACGGTTGTTTTGCCGGAAGATTCCGGGCCATAAATTTCCACGATGCGCCCTTTGGGCACGCCGCCAATGCCGAGGGCGAGGTCCAGCGAAAGTGAGCCGGTGGAGATGGCTTCGATGCTGCTTTGCGCCCGGGCGGTACCGAGCCGCATGATGCTGCCCTCGCCGTAGGTCTTGGTGATTTGGGCCATCGCGTCATCGAGATTGCGTTGCTTGGCTTCGCCGTTGTCGGCGGGCTTCTTCGTGGTTTTTTCTGCTTTTGCCATAATATCTTTCCGGTTGCGGGCGTGCTGTTCAGGCAGCTTGCGCCCGGGGTTCTGGTTGCGCAAGCCCTTGTTTTTCCCAAAGGCTTGATTTGGTTTCCGTGAGCCGCTTAATGTCGCAGCCATGTTTTCGCACGTTGTCATTTTTTGGACCAAACCCGAGGTGGCCGGTGCCACGGAAAATCTGCTGGCCGGCGCAGAGGAATATCTCAAGGACATCCCCGGCGTGAGGCATTTTCACTGCGGCACCATGGCGGGCAGCCATCGGGATGTGGTGGACCAAACGTATCAAGTGGCGCTGAACTTGGTTTTTGATGACA
>CAZJRV010000001.1:0-37428 GCA_964548235.1 uncultured Verrucomicrobiota bacterium | reverse complement strand
CCTCGGCACAATCGATTCCTGTACCGAAGTTTCAATTTCCCACCGCAAACCACGCCCTTCTCCACGCAGGCGGGGAAACCAATTTTTTCACCCCCACCGGCCCAGGCCGTCCGTGGACTAGCGGTGCATTTGGTTGTGTGCGCAATTCGGGCACACGCATTCATGAGGGCATCGACATTAGCGCCCTGCACCGCGATGTGAATGGCGAGGCAACCGACCCCGTTCACGCCAGCTTTGCCGGCAAGGTGGTTTACATTAATTCCACGGCGGCAACCTCCAATTATGGAATTTACATCGTGCTAGAACACGAATCGGCAGGGCTGCCGATTTACACCCTGTACGCCCACTTGAAATCTGTGACGGAAAATCTGTCGGTCGGGCAAGCCCTGGTGGCTGGCGAATTGCTGGGCATCCTTGGGCGCACTTCCAACACGCGCGAAGGTATTTCAAAAAACCGCGCCCATTTGCATTTTGAAATTGGGCTGCAAATCCACACGCAATTTGAGAGCTGGTTCCGGCACTGGTATCGTGATGGCAAAAACCACCATGGCGCATGGAACGGCATGAACTTGCTGGGGCTCGATGCCGCCGAGATTTTAACGGCACAGGCTTCGCAATCATTTGATCTGGTTGCCTATCTCGCCCGACAACCCATGCTGTGTCGCGTGCGGATCCATCAACCGGAACTCGAATGGGCTAAACGGTTTCCCCAGCTGGTGGAGCCCTCTACTCACGCCGAATCGCTTCCCGTGCAGGCATGGGATGTGGATCTTAATTTCAATGCCATCCCCTTTCGCCTCAAGCCGGTTTATGCCAAGGGCTTAAAACAAAAAGCTGGCGGAGTATCCCATGAGCTTCTGGAAGTAAACGACATGATCCGCCGCAAACATCCATGTCGTTCGCTGGTCTTCAAGAAAGGCGCGCGCTGGGTGCTCACCAGCAAGGGCATGCGCGCGCTCGATTTGCTCGCTTGGAGCGCGCAGGAATAACAAACCGCTTGCCCCGCTCATCGGTGTGCGCCATGTTCCCTGCGCAATGGAATATCGAGTCTCAAAACGAGCGGCTTCGCTGTCGCCATCGCTCACTCTGGCCATCACTGCCAAGGCGAAGGAATTGCGCGCAGCCGGCGAGGATGTGATTGGGCTGGGCGCGGGCGAGCCGGATTTTGATACGCCCGACCATATCAAGGATGCCGCCGCCCAAGCGCTGGCCGATGGGTTCACCAAATACACTCCTGCCGCGGGCACACCCGAATTGCGTGCGGCGGTTGCCCGGAAGTTTGAACGCGAAAACAATCTCCAGTATGACCCGCAGCAAATCATCATTTCCTGTGGCGGCAAACATTCCTGCTACAACGTGATGCTCGCCACCTGTCAGGAAGGCGATGAGGTGATCATCCCCGCGCCGTATTGGTTGAGCTATCCCGAAATGGCCACTCTCGCGGGCGCCAGCCCGGTGATTGTGGAAACCACCGATGCCACGGAATTCAAGGTGACACCCGACCAGCTCCGCAGTGCAATCACCAGCCGCACGCGCCTGTTTATATTCAACTCCCCGAGCAACCCAACCGGCAGCGTGTACACGCCCGAAGAAGTGCGCGCGCTTGGCGATGTATGTGTGGAAAACGGCGTGCTCATCATGAGCGATGAGATTTATGAAAAACTGCTGTACGGCGATGCCGTCTTCCAAAGTGTTGCCGGTTGCTCGCCTGAACACCAGGCCCACACCATCATCGTCCACGGCCTTGCCAAGGCGTACTCGATGACCGGCTGGCGCATTGGGTTTACCGCCGCACCGCTGCCCATTGCCAAGGCCATCAGTGCCATTCAAAGCCACAGTACCAGCAACCCTACTTCCTTCGCGCAATCCGGCGCGGTGCAGGCGCTGGATGGTCCGCAGGATCACATCGCCGAATGGATGACTGAATTTTCCAAGAGACGCTCCTTCGCTCACGAAAAACTCACCGCCATCCCCGGCATCACCTGCGTCAATGCCCAAGGCGCGTTTTACCTGTTCCCGAACATTTCCAGCACCGGCATGAAGTCAGCCGAATTCTGCGAACGCCTGCTCAAAGAGGCCATGGTCGCCGCCGTCCCCGGCGTGGCATTTGGCTCGGACGACTATCTTCGCATCAGCTACGCCACCAGCATGAAAAACCTGGAGGAAGCCCTTGGGCGGCTGGCGGAATTTGTCGGGAAAATCTAACGAAACTCCAGCGCCATCCCCGGCTGAATGTCTGCATCCAACCCAGCGGGTTCGTGCCCGCTCGCCAATTGCTTTTCGGCCAACAATCCAATCATCGCGGCGTTATCGGTGCACAACTGTGGGGAAGCCAGGCGCAGGGCAAACTCGTTTTTATCGCAGGCGTTCTGCAATTGTTTTCGCAATTCGCTGTTGCACGCCACACCGCCGGAAAGGGTGAGGCAATTCAGTCGCTCACGCTTGGCGGCACGCACGGTCTTTTTGACGAGCACCTCCACAACAGCAGCTTGGGCGCTGGCGCATAGATCCGGAAGGCGCGAATTGTCAGCAATCAGGCTGGGATGTTTCTCGAGGAAATAGCGGACAGAAGTCTTGAGACCGCTAAAGCTGAAATCATCATTGGCCTGGTTGAGCATGGGCCGCGCAAATTGAAATGCCGCGGGGTCGCCATCCCGCGCCAAGCGATCCACCTCCGGGCCGCCGGGATACCCCAAGCCGAGCAATTTTGCGATTTTATCAAAGCATTCCCCTGCCGCATCGTCCTGTGTGCTGCCGAGGATTTTGTGCCTTAACGGCGCCTCCACCTTGAGCAGCAGCGTGTGGCCGCCGCTGACAATGAGGGAAATATTCGGTTCAAAATTATCCCAGTCAGCAACCGGAGGATCGCCAATGAACCACGGCGAATACAGATGACCCAGCACGTGGTTCACGCCCAATAATGGAACGCCAAGGGCGTATGCCATGGATTGCGCCGCTTTCCAGCCCACCATCAGGGCGGGAGGCAGGCCGGGGCCACGGGTTGCGGCGAGAGCGCCCAGATTGGCGGGAGCGGTTTCAGTCCGTCGCATTGCCTCGCGGACCACCGGTTGCAGATTTCGCAAATGTTCGCGCGTGGCCAGCTCCGGCACCACGCCACCATACTCGGCATGGATTTCGATTTGCGAGGAAACGACTGTGCCAAGTGCGCATCCATCGGCAATCACCGCCGAGCTGGTTTCGTCGCACGAAGTTTCGATTGCCAGCAGCCGCATGGCTTACTTGAGCTCGGCCTTGAGCAATTCGAGGGCTTTTTGCAATTGAAGATCCATGGGGGCTTCGGCTTTTTTGCGCGCTTCTTCCGGCAGGGTTTCCAGGCCGCCGGGCGAGCGTTGCAGGGTGAGGTGGCCCATTTGTTCGGGGGTCATTTCCACCACGTGATCGGGTGTGATTCCATTGCCATGGATGGTGTGATGTTTGGGGGTATAATACTTGGCGGTGGTGAGGCGGAGGGCGGATCCATCGTGGAGGGGGAGGATGCTCTGTACGGAGCCTTTGCCAAATGTTTTCATGCCCACTAATTCCGCGCGGTCAATATCCTGCAGGCAACCGGCCACAATTTCGGAAGCGCTGGCGCTGCCGCCATTGACGAGCACCACCATCGGCAGTGTACGTTGCTTGTGTCGGCCACGGGCCACGAGTTTATCAAGCTGCCGCTTTTGCCTGCCCTCGGTGGTGACAACCAGCTGGCCCTTGGGCACAAATTTTTCGGTAACGAATGCTGATTGGTCGAGGAGCCCCCCAGGGTTGTCGCGTAAATCGAGCACCAGTGCCTTGAGGCCGGATTGCTCCATTTTAACAAGGGCCGCCTCGAGTTCGATGGCGGTTTTTTCCGAGAAGCCTGAAAGGCGCACATAGCCAATTTGATTTTCCAGCAGCGCAAATTTGCCGCCTCCGTTAAGGTCGCGCACGCTCTTGGTCTTGATGATTTCCCGTTTGAAAGCGACCTCCCATTCCTTATCCGTCGAGGGCCGGTAAAATCCAACGTGCACCTCCGTGCCCGGTTTGCCGCGCATGACGCCTACCGCATCATTCAGGGTCATGTCCTCTGTGGATTTTCCGCCAATTTTCATGATGCGATCCCCGGGCAACAGCCCCGCACGGCTGCCGGGCGTGTTGTCCATGGGCGCCACGATGGTGAGGCGGTCTTCACGAATGCTCACGACCACTCCGATGCCGCCAAACTGCTGTTGTGTGTCCGACTGCAATGCGCGATATTTTTTGGCGTCCATGTACTCGCTGTGTGGGTCGAGTGTCTTAATCATTCCGTTCAGTGCGCCCTGTACAAGATCCTCGTAGGAAACCTTCTCCTCATCCACGTACTCGCGCCGCACCATCTCGAGCACGCGCGTAAATTTTTCCATGTTGGCGTAAACATCCTCCTTGCCGCGGGTCTCCGCGCTGTTTGCAAGGTGGTGGGCGCCGATATACAGATTCACGCCCAGCGCGATGGCGAGCACTGTGGTAAAAATTCGCTGTCTCATAACGGGCGTGAGCCTAGGGTTTAGAGCCAAAATGGCAAGGCGGGTTTATTGACCGAGCAGCATTTCCACCAATAACAAATCCGAGGAAGTCGTTACCTTGGGGTTCAATGCGCCGTCATCCACCAAAGCCACGGGATGGCCAATCAGCTCGCACATGGCGGTGTCATCGGTTACCGATGCACCCTCCTCAATGACAGCGGCTATGGCCTTTTGGATGATTTCCAATGAAAACACCTGCGGCGTCTGCACTGCCCACAAGTGGGTACGATCCACATTTCTGGCGATGCGGCCGGCACCATCGGATTCCTTTAGCGTGTCAAAAACCTTGCTGGCAGTGACCGCAGCCCCGCCCTCGCGGGCAGCATCGATTGTGGCGGTGATGGCCGTTTCCGCGGTGCAAGGGCGCGCGCCGTCCTGTATGGCCACAAATTGGCTGTCCGCATGAACCGCATTCAGGCCGTTGCTGACAGAATGTTGACGTTCCTCACCACCCACCACCAAGCAATGCGGTTTGGTCGGCTTGATTTGCTTGGCCAATGCCTTGAAATCTGCGCGGGAATTTTCCCGTATGACGAGCACAACCTCGCCGATATCCGGATGCGCATCGAACCGCCGCCATGTGTGCCCCACCACGGGCAAGCCGGCGACTTCGAGAAATAGTTTGTCGGCACCCATGCGGGTGCTGCTGCCTGCGGCCACGATGACGGCTGAAACCATACGGCAACCTAGCCAGCAGCCGGTCGCCAGTCGAGAATCTTCAACTGCAAAGAACGTCGGCCGCGCCAGGTGTTGATGGATGGCTCCACCGCCAAATCAAAACGGCCGTTTGGCAAATCATTCCCGGCCGCATTCCAGCTAATTGCCTCCGCCGAGGTGTTGCCATCGGTGACACTCAGCTTGGCGTGTTGCTGCTCCTTGCCCATTCGCCGAATGGAGCCGTCAAGTTCGAGTTGGGGAATGGCGAATTGCACGGAATGATTGCCCTGCCCGGTCGGCTGCAATTGCCCCAGCGATTGAACGGTTGCAAAGGTCAATTCACTCAAAGGCACACTCGCATCCAGGTGCAGCGTGGGCATCAGCTCCGTTTCCTCAAGTTGCTCGCGGGCCAATGCATTGAGGCTGGCTCGAAACGCATCGAGATTTTCCGGTTGCAAATTTACTCCCGCAGCCATTGCGTGGCCGCCTGCGCGATCAAGATGTTCCTCGCATTCCCGCAAGGCTGCCGCGAGGTCAAACCCCTCCACGCTGCGGCCGGAGCCGCGCAGACCCTCGGGGCTGCCGCCCACAATGACGGTGGGACGATAAAACTCGCGCATCACACGCGAAGCCACGATGCCCACCACGCCAATGTGCCAGCCGGGATCGCCCTCGACAATTGCGTAATCCGTTTTAGGATCAAACCGATTGCGAACGGCATCGATAACTTGCCGCGTCATTTCCTTTTCCGCGCGCTGTCTCTCCCGGTTTTGACGGTCGAGCTTGGAGGCCATTTCAGTGGCCGCGCCTGTATTCATTTCACACAATAAATCCAATGCTGCCGTGGCGCTTTCCAATCGGCCTGCAGCGTTGAGGCGTGGGCCGATTTGAAAGCCCACCTCAAAAGCGCCAATCTCACCGGAGATGCCCGCTGCCTTGGCGAGCGCCAAAATGCCGGTGCGCTGGGTGGCGTTGAGCTGGCGCAGGCCGGCGTGTGCAAGGATTCGGTTTTCTCCGCGCAACGGCACCATGTCGGCAATGGTCCCTAATGCCACTAGATCCAGCGTGGACCGAACATCAAATTCGGCAAACCCATCGAGCCCATTTTGACGACCCACTTTTACGAGGCCATGCACCAGCTTGAAAGCCAAGCCGGCGGAGCACAGTTCGCGGAAATCTGGTTCGTCCTTGGCTGCAAGTTGGGGGTTCACCATTGCCAAGGCCGGCGGTGGCGGATCGGGGACTTGATGGTGATCTAGCACAATCACATCGATGCCCTTCGATTGCAAATCAGCGATCACTTCCACCGAGGCTGAACCGCAATCCACCGCCAGCAATAAGTCGGGCTGAATCTTTTTTAGGCAATTTGCCACGCCTTCCTCCGTCAGGCCGTAGCCTTCATCCCTTCGATGTGGAAGATACGCCTCCAACTGCCAGCCGAGCGGGCGCAGGGAATCAAGCAGCAAGGTTGCGGAAGTAACCCCATCCACATCGTAATCTCCAAAAATCGCAATACGTTCATTGCGTTGCCGCGCCACAAACAAGCGCTCTACTGCGATGGACAAGTTTGGGATGTCCTCCGGCGGTGCCAAATTCGCCAGCCGAGGCGCAAGGAAATCTCTTGCTTCCGCTACATCAACCAGCTTGCGGTTCAACAGACATTGGGCGAGTGCGCCTGAAACCCCCAGTGCATGGGCCAAGCGCGCCGCATCAGGGACATCTGTTTCTTTGATTCGCCAAAGATGTTTCATGCGCTGAACCAAGCTGCAATCTGACGCGCCATTTCTTCCACAGCGTTCCAGATGAAAATGAAATACGCCAGCGCACCGGCCACGGCAAGATGACCCAGCCAAATGAGGCGCCCATCGGATTCCGCTGTGCTGGCGGCAATGATCAGGATGGCCCAGGCAGGGATGGTGTTGGTGAGCGGCACGGGCAACGGCAGGCTCATCAACAGGCCCATCAGGCAGATGAGCACGGCATGAAAACGCCGCGCTGCATCCGAGGCCAGCCAGTTGCCCCCGCGTGGATGAGTGACCTTTTCGATCCAACCCACAATGCGCACCCCGCCGCGCAGAATTTTCTGAAACGTTTCCGGTTTGAATTTGCGGTCGCCAATGAAACGCGGTAGGCGGCCGGGTTCATTGAGGATTTGGCGCACGCTCAAAAATATAATCGCCAGTCCGAATGGCGTGCTGACGCCGGGCAAAACCGGCAGGCAAAATGGCAGCGCCATGAACACGATGACCAACTGCAGCCCGCGTTCACCTGTGGCCTCCAGCAGGTTGTTCAGCGTGGGTGCTTCGGTGTCCGTGCTGTCAACGAGCTGTTTCAGCGATTTGGATAATGGCTCCCTCATGCCACCGGGCGCAGCGGGTCAGTCCGTCGGTGTGTCATCCCGCTGGCGGAGTTTATGGACAACCGAAGCGAGGATGGAAATGAAAAGAATGGACAAAACCACCAACAAAGCACCCCAGATTGGGATGACATCCTTAAGCCATGGTTCGGCCAGCATTTTGGCTCCGATAAATGCGAGCACGAGAGCCAGGCCGTACTTGAGGTAATGGAACATCTCAATCATGCCCGCCAAAACGAAATACAGTGAACGCAGGCCGAGGATGGCAAACATGTTGGAAGTGAAAACGATGTAAGGATCGGTGGTGACAGCAAAGATTGCAGGGATGGAGTCAACCGCAAAAATCACGTCCGTATATTCAATGGTCACCAGCACAATGGCCATGGGGGTGAGCATGCGTTTGCCTTCAATGCGGGTGGTGAAGCGTTCGCCATCAAACTGGTCGTGTACGGGAAAAAGTTTTCGGGCGAGTTTGACCAGTGGATTATTATCGGGATCCACGCCTTCCTCATCATCGTGAAAGAGCATTTTGATGCCGGTGAAAAGCAGGAACGCGCCAAAGGCATAGAGGATCCAGTGAAACTTCGCCACCGCTGCTGCGCCCACGCCAATCATCAATCCGCGCATGATGAGCGCGCCCATGATGCCCCAAAAGAGCACGCGATGTTGAAACTCGGGCTTGACCTTGAAATACGCGAAGATCAGCGCGATGACGAACACATTGTCCATCGAGAGGGACAACTCGAGGATGTAACCGGTGATGAACTCAATCCGTTTGTTGGGGGCCTTCGGATCATCCGGGTATAATTCAGGAATGGCGAAGAACGCGAACACCATGGCCAATGAGAACCACAAGGTAGTCCAGCCGAGGGCCTCCCGGAAGCCCACTTTGTGGGCCTTGCGGTTGAATAGCCCGAGATCGAGCGCGAGAATAAACAACACGCCCACCACGAACACCCCGTAATGCCAGGGGGCGATGCTGGCGGCAATCATGTCAGACGTTGACCGTTACCGGGTCGGCGTCCTGGATGGGAGCGGCCAGCTCGGGTCGTTTACCTTCGTGCCACCATAGCACGACGGCGCAGGCAATATAGATTGATGAGTAGGTGCCGGTGATGATGCCCACAAGGAACATGAAGGCAAAGTCGTTAATGACCGTGCCCCCGAAGAAATAAAGCGTGCCCGTGGAGAGCAACGTGGTTCCGGAGGTGATAATCGTCCGGCTGAGGGTTTGGTTCAGCGCGGCATTCATCACATCGGCAAAAGTGCCACGCGTGCCGAGGCGAAGATTTTCCCGAATGCGATCGAAGATGACGATGGTGTCATTGATGGAAAAACCGATGATGGTGAGGATCGCCGCCACAATGGGCGCGTTCAATTCGCGTCCGCTGAGGAAGAAAATTCCGCAGGTTAAAAGTACGTCATGCAAAATGGCAATTACCGCGCCAATCGCGAAGGAATATTCGTAGCGAAACGCCACATAAATCAAGATGCCGAATAGTGCGAGCACCGTGGCCACCAGCGCGGATTTTTGGATTTCACCGCTCACGCTGGGACCCACGAGATCTTTCGAGAGCAACTTGAAATCCGCGCCGGGGATGCTTTCGTTCAAAGCCTGCTGCACACGAACCGGGTCTCCCTCCTTGTAACTGACCCTCAACACCTGCTCGCCGGAGCCCTGATCGGTTTGGGGTTGAACCTTGAGGCCGGAATCGGCCATCCCCAGTTTTTCGGAAAGTTCCGTTTGAAGTTGCTCCGAATTAATTCCAGGTGCCTTCGCCTGGTTGAACTGCATCATCAAGCTTTGCCCACCCGCAAAATCCACTCCCATGGTTTTATCCCAGCCGCGGGAAATTACAAAAACCGTGGAGCACAAAATGAGCATCCAGGTGATCCACACCGCCGGGCTCTTGATCGCATTGGCAACACGGGTGGCGCCAACCTTGTATTTTACAAAGTTGATGGTGGGCAGGCCGGCCGTGGGCCGCAGGTGCATCGCACGCTTGGTTCCTTCCGAACCGATGATGCCCAGTTTCACAAGGATATCCAAAACCAAACGCGTTGCCACCAGCGCTGTGAACATGCTGGTGATGATGCCAATGGTGAGCGTGACTCCAAATCCCTGGACAGGGCCTTTGCCCATGTAAATGAGAATCACCGAGGCGATGAGCGTCGTGATGTTCGCATCAAAGATGGTGCCAAATGCTTTTTCATAGCCCGAGGCAATCGCGCCCTTGAGCGACTTGCCCGCGCGGAGTTCCTCTCGAATGCGCTCGAAGATCAGCACATTGGCATCCACTGCCATGCCGATTGTGAGCACCACGCCGGCGATGCCCGGCAGCGTGAGGGTGGCATCAAACCAGCTCAGCACGCCCATCAGAATGAGGATGTTTAGCGCCAGCGCCACATTGGCCACAAAACCACTGAGCAGGTAATAAACCAGCATGAAAATCGCCACGGCAATTAAGCCCCACTTTGCCGCGGCAAATCCTTTGGCCACGGATTCCTTGCCGAGCGAGGGATCCACATCGCGTTCCTCAATAATTTTCACCGGGGTTTCCAGCGGGTTTTCTAATGCATTGGCCAGCTCCCGGGCCTCATCAAATGTGAAGTCTCCGCTAATCTCTCCGCGTGAGTGAATGCGGCTGTTGATGGAGGGCGCGGAAATCAATTCGCCATCGAGCACGATGCACAACGCGCGGGCGTCCTGTCCGCTCACCTGATGCTCCTGGGTGATTCGGGCAAACTTGTCCGCGCCTTCATTATCCAGCTTGAAGTTGATTTTTGCCAGTCCGCTGATGGAATCCCGAATGGGACTGGCACTAACGATGTGCCGACCTGAGACGCATTTTTCCGGTTTGTCGGCCATTGTGACGACGAACATTCGACGTGTGTATTTTTGGCCCTCATCGTTCTTCAGCTTGTAGCTGAGGAGATCCGCACCGGGCACAAAATCCTCGTTGCTGTCGAGCGCCGCCTGGCTTCGTGCGTGCTCTAGGCGAAATTCCAGCTTGGCGATTTTCTGGATGGTCTCGCGCGCGCGATCGCGATCCGCCTTGGAGAGACCGGGAATTTGAATGATGATCTGGTCGCTCTGTCCGCTGGTTGAACTTTGGATGATCGGCTCGGACACGCCAAACTTGTCAATCCGTTTGCGGATGGTTTCCATTGCCTGCTCGAGCCGTTGCTCGCGCTTGTATTGGTCCGGGTCCCCGCCGGATTCAATAATCTGGACGGTAAATTGTGTGCCTCCGCGCAGATCCAACCCAAGCTTTACCTTGCCGGCCGCGGCAGATTGGATTTTGCCCAGCACAAATCGGTTGGCAGCCTTGCGGGATTCTTCCGCCAGCTCGCGTCGATCCAATTCAGTGGCGCGGGCAGGCACCTCCAGTTGCAGGCTCGAATCCAGCCCCATCTTTTCCCGCGCCTCTTTGTTGGTCTTGAAAACGCCAGCCAAGGGAAAGTAATTAGTAAGGCTGGCCGCGCCGATGGCCTGTTCCCATTTCTCCAGCGTCAACTCCCCCCCCTGCCCTTGTTTTTGTAGTTCCTTGGCTTTCGAAAGTATCCCGGCAAACTCGCTGGTCTGTTTCTCCTCGTTATCGGCCAGCGAATCAAATACCTCCAAAATATCACGGCCCTCTGGCGGCAACCATTGGATTCCGAAACCGATGCTGATTACACATACGATGAGCAAGCGCCAAAAGACTGGGCGGGATTGGGTTTGTTTTCGCTGCATGAAATTAATCCTTGTCCGCGTCCTCATCCACCATTGCTTCAACGGCGGCTTTACTGACCTCGATCTTGGAATCACCCGAGCGGAGCGTCACGCTTTTGTCCTTCACAGTCACCACCGTGCCCACGATGCCCGCGGCGATCACTTTGTCGCCCGGCTTCAGCTCCTTCACCATCGCCTCCAACTTCTTCCGTTGTTGGCTTTGCGGCCGAATGATAAGCACATACATGATGGCAAACAAAGGCCCGAACATGCATAGCATTTGAATGAGCGCATCCTTGCCGGAAGCCGGTTGACTGCCCCCACCCCCGCCCGCCATTGCGAGCCACACGTCACTAATTAGGTTTTCCATAGTCAAAAATAAGACGGCAAAGACTATGGATTAAGCTCTCGATGGCAAGCTTTTCCTGCCTAATTTCGGTGGAATTATGCATTTTTTCGCTGCTCCGCCACGCGGCTGGTGGGTTTGTATCGAGTGGCGAACTCCGCCCGAAACTCGCCAAATGTGCCCGCCCTGATGTGCTCGCGCATTTCGCTCATTAACCGAATATACAGACGTAAATTGTGCAAAGTAAGCAATCGAAGGCCAAGGATTTCATCGACATTAAGCAAATGGCGCACATATGCCCGCGTATGATGCGTGCACGTGAAACAATCGCAATCAGCCTCGATGGGCGTGAAATCCTCACGATACGCCGCGCCTTTGAGGCCGAATGCGCCGTCGTATGTAAATGCCGTGCCATTGCGGGCCAGGCGCGTGGGCAGTACGCAATCAAACAAATCCATCCCACGCGCCACCAGTTCCACCAATTGCGCCGGTGTCCCCAAGCCCATTGCGTAACGCGGCTTGTCGGTGGGCAACGATGGTGCGGTGTGCTCCGCTATCACGAGCATCTCCGGTTCCGGCTCGCCCACGCTGAGGCCGCCGATGGCATAACCGTCAAAATCCAATCCCGTAATGTCCGCCGCACTGCGCTCCCGCAAGTCGGCGTGGCAACCTCCCTGTACAATGCCGAACACCAACTGGCCCTCCGCGCGCGGTTGCTCCCAACATTCGGCAGCCCACCGCGCGGTTCGAACTACAGCGGCTTCGACGCGATCGCGCTCGGCAGGATACGGCGGGCAATCATCAAACACCATCGCGATGTCGCTTCCCAAATCGCGCTGGATGGCCATCGCTTCTTTTGGGCCGAGGAAAAGAGAGGAGCCGTCGATGTGCGATTGGAACGCCACGCCGTCATCCGTGACCTTCGCCATCTTCGCCAAGCTAAAAACCTGAAACCCGCCGCTATCGGTGAGAATGGGCTTGTCCCAGCCCATGAAGGCGTGCAGGCCTCCTGCAGCACGGATGGTTTCCGAGCCGGGGCGCAGGTTTAGATGATAAGTATTCCCAAGTATAATTTGTGTTTCTAGATGGTGGAGATCACGGGAATCGAGAGTCTTAACCGTGGCTCGCGTGCCCACGGGCATGAACATGGGCGTTTCGATTTCTCCGTGCGCGGTGAGAAGCGTTCCGCGCCGTGCTTCCCCATCCGTTTGATGCAGCGTGAACATCAGCACAACGCCGCCTGAACTCGCGCCAAGATCTGTGACACGGGAATCTTTTCGCGACTGCCTTCAGCGCGCAACGTGAATTCGACGTTGCCTTCCTTGAGGGAGCGTTCGCCCACGCTCACTCGAACGGGAATGCCGATGAGTTCGGAGTCCTTGAACTTGACGCCGGGACGCAGGTCGCGGTCGTCCATCAACACCTCCACACCGGCGGCAATCAATTCATCATAAATGGACAGCGCGGTCTGCATGACTTCGCCCTCCGGCTCGATGTCCAGCACGGTGAGGCAAACCCGCCAGGGCGCGACGGCTTGCGGCCAAACCACCCCGTGCTCGTCATTGCCGCACTCGATGATGGCCTGCAGGGTGCGTGTGACGCCCAGCCCGTAGCAACCCATAACGAATGGATATTGCTTGCCATCTTCCGCAAGGAAATGAGCATCGAGCGCCTCGGCATATTTGGTGCCGAGCTTAAAAACATGGCCAACTTCAATCGCGCGTTGAATTTTTAATGGCTGCCCATTTTCGCTCAACTCGCCTTCACGAATGGTGCGTAGATCTGACCATTTCACTTCCGGCAAGTCGCGCGTGACATTCACGTTGCGAACGTGGAAGCCGTCTTCATTAGCGCCGGTTGTCATGCCCGCGGTGTTGCGGAGTTGTTCGTCGGCAAACACAGGGATGCTTTGGATACCCACCGCGCCCAGGCTGCCCGGATGTGCGCCCAGGGCGGCATGGATTTCCTCTGGTTCCGCAGGGCGAAAAATTGCTGTACCAAGTGCGCCGCAAAGCTTGGCCTCATTAATTTGATCATCGCCGCGCACCAATGCGATGGCCGGCTTGTCTTCGGCGATGAACACGAGCGTCTTAATTTGCCCCTCGGCGGCGATGTTGTATGGTGACTGCGCGAGGTCTTCGATGGTTTTTACTTTCGGTGTGGCGAATTTTTCCAGTTCCCCTGTGCATTCCTTGGGCGAGGCGGTTTTAGGACCTTGGCTGACGGCCTTCTCGAGATTGGCGGCGTACGTTTCGTCTTCGGTGTAGGCCACTTCACTTTCTCCTGTGGGCGCAGGCACCATGAATTCATGCGAATGCTTGCCGCCCATCACACCGGTATCGGCCTCCACGGGGAATGCAGTCATGCCGCACCGGGCGAACACGCGCACGTATGCATCGTACATTTTCTTGTAACTCACCATGGCCGCTTCATCAGAAACGTCGAAGCTGTACGCGTCTTTCATAATGAACTCCCGCGCGCGCATCAGGCCAAAGCGCGGACGAATCTCATCCCGAAATTTAGTCTGGATTTGGTAAAAGTTGACGGGTGTCTGTCGGTAGGAATGAAGCTCCGTCGAGGCCAGCGTGGTGATCACCTCCTCGTGCGTGGGCCCGAGCAACCATTCGCGGTTTTTGCTGTCACGCACCTTAAAGAGAACATCGGCGGCCTGCTCGTATCGGCCGCTTGCCTTCCAGATTTCCGGGGGTTGCACGGCCGGCATCAAAACTTCCAGCGCGCCCGCGCGCTCCATTTCCTCGCGCACAATGGCCTCGATTTTTTGCAAGACCCGAATGCCCGAGGGCAAAAACGTGTACAGTCCTCCAGCCAGTTTGCGGACCAAGCCGGCGCGAAGCAAAAGTTGATGGGAAGGAATCTCCGCCTCGGCGGGAGCTTCCTTCAGGGTGGGAATGAACGTTTCAGTCCAGCGCATGCGCCAGTGATAGCGGAGAGTGGGCGTGACGGCAACCTTTGGCTAGTTCACCGTTACTTTACGGTGTTACAAAGGGAGGGCATATCTCCAATGCGCACCTCGAGGCGATCGCCACTTTCAATGGGCCCCACCCCGCTGGGTGTGCCTGTGAGGATGACGTCGCCCGGCAGCAGTGTCATATTGGTGGAGATGAAACTCACGAGGTGAAAACAATCAAAAATCATTTGCCCAGTATGCGAGTTTTGGCAAAGCTCGCCGTTCCTAAAAAGTTGGATGGTCAGATTTTGCGGATCCAATTTCGTTTCAATGTATGGGCCTAGCGGCGTAAAGGTATCGAAACTCTTTGCGCGCGCCCATTGGCTTTCACTGTTTTGAATGTCGCGATCACTAATATCCTGCGCCGCCGTATACCCGAAGATGTAGCGTCCGGCCGCTTGGGGAGCCACATTTCGCATGCGGCGGCCAATCACGATGGCTAATTCCGCTTCGTAATCATTGCGGTGACTTGGGAATGGCAGGTCAATCTTGCTTCCATCGGCGAGAAGCGAAGTGGGTGCCTTCAGCCAAAAAAGCGGTTGAACCGGCGGCTTGAGATTCGATTCGCGAGCATGATCGGCGTAGTTGAGGCCCACGGCGATGACCTTGCTTGGCTCCACCGGTGTCAGCGTTCGGATGCTCCGACTGGGCTTGATGGCGCGCTTGGAATACGAAGGTGAACCGAAAACATCCCCCTTCAATTTATAAAGTTTGCCATCAACTACCTTGGCGTAAAAGATGTCGTCCCCTTTTTGGAATCGTCCGATAGCAGCCATGTGTGGAGTTATTAACAGGTAATTCTCAAGGCTCGCAAGCCAAAAACATTGAAAAATCAGGATAGTTTCGCCTATTCTTCCGCTCTAGAAATGAGTTGTAAAATCCGTGTCATACTGTGTTTTTCGCTGTTTCCGTCTCTGCTCGGGGGTGTTTTCGGGGCGGAAAATGAGATCGTCTGGAATTCATTTCGCAAGCAACTCAGCTTGAACGCGCAAGACACCACACTGGTCGAAGTGCTCGGAGGCATCCAGCGCGAAACTGGCTGGCAGGTAAGACTACAGCCGGGCCTCAACCGCCCTGTTTCGGTGAAATTCAAAACCAAGCCAGTCGACGAAGCCCTGCGTTTTTTGCTGGGAGACCTCCGCTACACCCTCACCGCGCGACCCGGTGAACCGGGAAAGCTGGAGGTGCACGAGGGCTTAATCAAAGCCGACACTGAACCCATGGCTGAACCTGTCCCCAAACCAAAAGTGCTCTCCAACCAGCTCGCAGTTGTTTTCCGCCCCGGACAGGACGCCGCGGCACTGGCCAAGCGCTTTAATGCCGATCTGCTTGGATTCATCAAGATCGCCAACGTGGCGCAGCTGAAATTCACCGACCCGCGCGCGATGGCCGCTGCAAGGCAGGCAATGGCCGAGCTTGGGGTTACCGATATTATTGATGACGTGCATTTGTATCCGCGCCCTTCGCAGCCGGTGCTCGTGGCGGGTGGCGCGGGCGTGCTGCCCATCACTGTACGCCCGGAGGAAGTGGACACCAAGGGCCAGCTCATCATCGGGCTCATTGATACTGCCGTGCAACCGGCGGGCCTTGACCAGCCGGGATTTCTCTTGCCCACACTCTCGATGGCTGACCCTTTCACTCCCCCGGCCCACTCTCCCACCCATGGCACATCGATGGCGGGCATTGTTTTGCGCGGCTTGGGTAACAAGGATTTAGGCGTGCAAAACAGCCCCATCCGTATTCTGCCGGTGGATGTTTTTGGAGCCAAGGGAAACGCTAATTCATTCCACATCGCCAATGGTATTACCGAGGCAGTGAATCAGGGTGCCAGTATCATCAACCTCAGCCTCGGCGGATACCAGGCCAGTTCACTGCTCCAGCGCATCATCGCCACCCACCATGACAACGGCGTGCTGTTCGTGGGCGCAGCCGGCAATGATCCGGTTACCACGCCCCATTTCCCGGCCGCCCACCCGCAAGTGATGGCCGTCACCGCCACTCGACCCAATGGCAAGCTGGCGGCTTATGCCAATCGCGGTAATTTTATCGATGTGGCCGCGCGCGGAACGCATCCGGTGCGCTTTGGAAATCGCACCTACGCGGTCACCGGCACTTCGGCCTCGTCGGCGTATGTCAGCGGATTGGCCGCTGGGCTTGCCTCGCATCACCAAAAGAAGCCGCGTGAAATTCGTGAGTTGATCATCGAGAACCGCCCTTTTGTGCCGCCCAAAGTGGAGAACGAATCGAAGGATTAGAATGACTAACGACGTCGCTCGATTCGGACGGAAACATGGCGGACTTGTGGCAGAATAAATTTTTTAATCTCCACCCGCACGCAGTCGGGTTGGAATTTTATTAGGATTCGTTCCGCCGCATCCTCCGCAAATTTTTCAATCAAACGCCATTCGCCGGCTTCCGCCATCTCAGTCATCTCCAACGCCACGGCGTGATAATCAATGGTGGCCTCAATTGCATCACCCGCAGCGGCTTTGGCGAATGGATGCTCCATTTCCACGGTGACCTGCAAGCGTTGCGGGACTGCCCGTTCCTCATCCGGCACGCCAACGTGGGCGTTTACCTCAAGGTCGGCAATGGTGATGGTGTCATTCATGGATCGCCAAATTCTCGGATACGGGCCATTCCAATTGGGATCGTTCCAGCAATTGCTGCAATTGCCCCAAGTGCTCGACGATGATTTCCGGTTCTGCCTCCTCCAATTGCGCTCGGCAATTGTAGCCGGTGAGCACGGCGCAGGAATGGACACCGCCGGCCCGGGCCGCTTCCACATCATGCTGCATGTCGCCAATGAAAATTGTCTCATCCACACGCAATCTTTGCTCATCAATAATTTTGGGAATCCCCTCGCATTTATCCATCACGCGCACGTATGCGTGATCGAATGCAAAAGGGATGCGCGCAGATTGTTCGCGATAATGATCCGGATGAATGGTGCTCAGCAAAAAAGTGCGCAAACCGTTTGATTTGCAAAAATCAAAGAACGCTCGCGCATGCGGCAGCGGTTTGATTGTTTTTTGTTCATGGGCGAAGCTCTGCTTGTACCATTCCTCGAGTTGAGCCAAAGGAACGGCGGGGGTGACACGCTCGTAAAATTGATCGAACGGTAAACTGAATTCCTCGCGAAATTCCTCAAGGCTCATTTCCGCCCGGCCGGATTGGGTAAACGTGAAGTTTGTGGCACGCCACACAGCCGACAAATCGTCCACGAGGGTTCCGGACCAGTCAAATAGAACATTGCGAATCATTCTACGGCCTTGTCCTCCGGATCATTGTCCGAACTAGAATCCTCGTGATCCGTCGGCTTGGCGCGCAAATTGATTCGCTTGGGAGCATCCGTTTCCACCGCTTCATCTGTGGCCAACGTGTCGCTAGATTTCCCGCGCAAATTGATCCGTTGAGGATTGTGATCACCGTCCTTCACCTCTTTATCCCGAAGCCTGGCTTCGGCAGCCAAGGCAGCCTTGTCGGCGGGTTTCAGGAACATTCCCGCAATGATAGCTGCTGCCACGGCGATGACAGCACAAATATAATACGGCAGGCGAATGGACGCATCCAGCAATCCCAACGCAAACAAGGGCCCAATGATCCGCGCCAGGCTACCTATGCTCTGGGTGACACCCATTACTTCGCCCTGCTCATTCGGCCCGGCGTTCAGGGAAATCAGCCCGTAAGTCGGGGCGCGGTACACGCTGGAACTGATGGAAAATAATGCCAGCGCGCCCAACAGCAAATATAAGTGTGGCGCATGTTCCTGGGGCAACCAAGCCAGGCTCACCCCGAGCAACGCCAACCCGGAAACGATCAGCCATTTTTCGCCCAGCCAGTTCACCAAAGGCCCGATGCATTTCCCCTGAATGACCGCGCCAATCAGCCCACAAAATACCATCAAATAATATGCGATGGTGCGCGTATAATCTATCGAGGCAAGTTTGCCGTCCGGTGGCAGCCATCGTATTTTTGTGAAATGAATTTTGCCGCTTTTGGGGGCGCTTAAAACGTAGGTGGAGGTGGGTGCTGTGGAAAAGGCAACCAGCGTGCAAACGGCCGCCCCTTTTCGCACTTCGTCACCCGGATTCACATGCCATTGGATCTCGGTAATTTGATTTTCCCTGTACTCCGCACTCAACTCACGGCTAAATTCAAACCCGTTCCCGGCCCTTTTCTCCCCTGCAAACGTGACCACAAAGGTGGATTCAAAACAAGTAAAGCAAAACGTAGCCATAAAAAACACACCCATAAGACAGGCAAGTTGTTTACGCTTGAGTACGCGTGCCACCTGCTGCAAGCGCGGCGGCGGCGGGACAGGATCGCTTTCGGGCCGCCGGCTTTCACCCAGGATGAAATAGGCGAGGATCAGGT
This sequence comes from uncultured Verrucomicrobiota bacterium, assembly GCA_964548235.1. Lineage (GTDB taxonomy): Bacteria > Verrucomicrobiota > Verrucomicrobiia > Limisphaerales > UBA1100 > JACNJL01. Next base: position 18,468 of record CAZJRV010000001.1, on the reverse strand, counting down.
TTATCCCGCAAATGCTGGCAGCCGTCCAGCCGGGACCGGTCACACCAAACCATTCCGCGCTCAAAGCTCCCAGCGCTGGCCCCACGATGAAGCCCAGGCCGAAGGCCATTCCGATGAGCCCCATGCGCTTGGAACGATCTTCCGGCGGCGACACATCGGCGATGTACGCACTGGCCACCGATAGGTTTGCGCCGCACACGCCAGCCGCCATGCGCGAGGCAAGCAATCCCCACAACGATTCATAATAACACGCCAGCGCAAACAACACATAGGAGATGCACGCTCCCGCAGTGCTGATTAGCAGGACCGGCCGCCGCCCGATGCGATCGGACAACCTTCCCCACCACGGGGCAAAGAGAAATTGCATCAGCGAGTAGGAGGCGACAATGAGGCCGGCAATGATGCCCGCGGCGCCGTAGGACTTTGCGAAAAGGGGCAGTACGGGCAGCACGATCCCGAATCCAATCAGGTCGATGAATACGGTCAGAAAAATGACCCACAATGATGCTTTGCGTTCCATGCGCGACGGGCGGGGAAGTTAGCGTGCAATCGTCACACGGGAAAGCAAAACCGATCAGACTTTTTCCGGCTCGGAAACAGCCGGCCCGTACAGCCATTGCCAACCTGCCCGGAGATCCTCCTGAATCATGTATAGCGATGGCACCAACACAAGCGTAACGAGCGTGGCGAAGATTACGCCGAAACCGATCGAGACTGCCATCGGGATGAGGAACTGGGCCTGCACACTCTTTTCAAAAAACACCAGCGGCGCAAGGCCGGCAAAAGTTGTCAATGAAGTCAGCAAAATCGCCCGGAATCGCGCCACGCCGCTGACTCGCACTGCGTCTATGATTGCCTCGTGTTTGGGTCGGTTGCGATTCACAAAGTCGACCATGACAAGGCTGTCGTTCACCACCACACCGGTGAGCGCCACCACGCCGAACATGGACAACACGGTGAGCTCCATCCCCATGATGAGATGCCCCAGGACCGCTCCAATAAGCCCGAATGGGATCGCGGCCATCACGATGAAGGGCTGAATGTACGATCCAAAAGGAATGGCCAGCAGCGCGTAGATCATCACCATCGCAACGAGAAACGCGCGGAACATACTTGAAAGTGTGAGCTCTTGCTCTTCCCGCGCGCCTTGAAAACGATGATGGAGCCCGGGGTATTCGACAGCCAACTCGGGCAAGTCATTTTCTTCCAGGCTCGTGATCAGCTTGTTTGGCTCCATTTGAGTTATATCCACATCGGCGGTTATGTTAACCGAACGACGACCATCCACACGCCGGATGCTTGCGAAGCCCCGACCTTCCTCGGTGGAGGCGACTTCGGCGAAAGGAACCTCAAATCCATCGCGGGTGTGGATGCGCAGTTCATTCAGGTCATACACCGAACGACGGTGATCCACGGGAAAGCGAACCATCACCTTTACATCATCACGTTCCCGTTGTAATCGCTGGGCTTCCTCGCCATAAAATGCCTGACGCACTTGGCGCGCAATATCCGCCTGTCTCAGCCCCAACAATTCCGCCTCCGGTTTGAGCTTGATTATCAGTTCACGCTTGCCTTCGCGAAACGAATCCGAGATGTCCTGCACGCCGGGATATTGCATGAGGCGCAACTTTAAATCCGCCGAGGCCGCCTTGAGGGTGGCAAGGTCTGGCCCACTCAAGCGAATGTTGATTGGTTTGCCCGCTGAAAAAATGCTGGCGCTGAATCCCACTTCTGTGGCCCCCGAAAAATCCCCGGCCAGTTCCCTCCAGCGATCCGCCATCTGTTGGCTGGTAATGTTCCGCTGTTCCGAAGGCGCCACTTCCAGATGCACCTCACCCTTGTGACTTCCAAAATGACTGGCCTCGTAATTGCCCCCCGCCATTTCCGCCTCCATCCGGAATGGCTGCTGGCCGATGCTGGATAGCGAATGCAGAATAGCATTGGTCCCATCGATGCCAGTCGCAGCAATTTCCCGGCGTAATTCTTCCGCGGCATCTTCCAGTTGGCGAACCGCTTTTTCGGTAACCTCCACGGGCGTGCCGCGCGCAAAGCTCACCCACGCGGCCACATTATCGCCCTCCACGGGCGGCAAAAAGATGAACTTGAAATGCCCCCCCGCATATCCCGCCAAGGTCAGGAGCAATGTTGCAAGCCCAACTGAAAGCGTGAGGTAACGCCAGCGCAGGCAGGTTTCAAGGAATGGCTGATAGATTTTGAGAATGAAGCGCTCCACGGCATCGGCAAAGGCAGACTGAAAGCGCGCCCACAGCCCGGGTTTTTTTTCCTTTTTCACATCCGGCAAATTTCGCAAATGCGCCGGCAGGATGAAAAGACATTCCACGAGCGAAAACAAAAGTGTTGGCATTACAATGAGCGGGATATAACGAAGAATTTTTCCAGTGTTTCCTTCAATTGCCAGCAGCGGATAAAATGCCGCCACTGTGGTCAACACACCGAATATGACCGGCCTTCCCACCTCCAGAGCTCCGCTCACGGTGCTTTTTATACCCGCGCCGTATTTTTCCTGATGCGTGTAAATGTTTTCGCCAAGCACAATTGCGTCATCCACCACAATGCCGAGAACCACGATGAATGCAAAGAGTGTGATGAGGCTGATAGAGGCATCCATGGCGGGCATCAGCCAAAGTGTGCCAAGGAAGGAGACCGGGATGCCAAAGGTGACCCAGATTGCCAGCCGAAACCGCAGGAACAAAGCTAGGATAAAAAATACCAGAATTAACCCCGCGCGGCCATTTCGCAACAAAAGGTCGAGGCGACTGCGCAAGTATGAGGAATCATCCTGCCAGGTTTCGAGGGTGATCCCCGCAGACATCCGGGGCTCGGCGGTGGCCACATATTCTTTTACCAATCGGGAGATCTCCAGCGCACTCTGGTCACCCACGCGAAACACGCGCACGAGCGCGGTGGGTTCCCCGTCAAACCGTGCATGCGAATCCACTTCCGCGAACCCATCGACCACCTGCCCCACCTGTCCAAGAGTGAGGCGACTGCCATCGGGGTCGGTGCGCAATGGAATCGCTTCAAAATCAGCACGTTCATATGCCTGTCCCTTGAGGCGCAGCAGGATGTCGCCACCGGGGGTCTTCAGCGTTCCACCCGGCAAATCCAATGAGCTGGCCTGAATGGCTGCACTCACTTCGGCAAAAGTGAGTTGAAAGCGCCGCAAATCCACCTCACGCAACTCAATAACCACTTCATAGGGGCGGACGTTCACCAACTCCACCTGCGTGATCCCGCGTTGCGAGAGCAATTCATCACGCACGCGCTCGCCCGCGCGTTTCAGGGCCGCCTCCCCCACATCTCCCCGGACTGATACATTAATAACCTGCTTACGTATGATTATTTTGCTTACCTTCGGTTTTTCTGCCTCCTTGGGGAAAGTGTCAATCGCATCGACCTTCGCCTTCACTTCATCCAGAAATGTCTCGTCATCGGTGTGGGGCAGCAACTCGATGGCCACCACGCCCATGCCCTCGGCGGCTGTGGACTCCATTTGCTTCACGCCCGGCAAACCCTGCACCGCCTGTTCCACGCGGGTGCAAATGCCTTCCTCCGTTTCTCCGGGCGCCGCGCCGGGATACAACACCTCGATCATCACCCAGTCCGAGTCAAATTCCGGAAACACCTCCTGTTTGATCTTGGGAATGGCAAGTAACCCTGCCATCAAGATGAATGCCGCCAACAAATTCGCCGCCACCCGGTTCCGTGCGAACCACTCAATGATACTATTCATCCCCCCGTACCTCCATCCCCTCGACAAAGGAGTCCAGCGACGAAAGGCAAACCTGCTCGCCGATTTTCAATCCCGCACCAATCACCACGCGCGTCCGGTCACTCCACACCATTTTCACCGCACGTGAATACAGCTTGGCATCGCGCAACACATACACCACCCCACCCTCGCGATAAGCCGCGCGCGGGAGCACAACCACATTTTCCAGCGCGCGCCCCTCAATGCGTGCCAGCACAAACCGCCCAAAACTCAACGCAGGTTTTCCAGGCGCATACGGCTCCGGCACACTGGCCACCACGGCCATCATGCGTGTGCCCTTTTGCACCTCCCCCTCGGTGCGGATTATCTTTCCAATCCATTCAGTGCCGGATGAAGTGAGCCGCACCACTGGCCCGTTCACCGTGCCGCCGCGCATGGCCTCATCCAATGCAAGATGCTCAAATTCACTCATCGGCAAGGGCAGGCGTACCTCGGCCGATGCCACCGGCTGGATTCGTGCCAGCACACTGGCGCGCGAAACCAGTTGACCAACACCGATGGACTGGGATTTCACCCGGCCATCAAATGGAGCCAGCACCACGCAGCGTTGCAAATTTATCTGGGCCTGATCCCGGACCGCCCGGGCCGCTTCAAGAGCGGCCAAGCCGGATTCAAAATTCGCCCGTGAGGCGCCCATCAGTGCCTTGGCAGAGGCGAGGGCCGCCCGGGCTTCGCGTATTTGTGGATCACGCACCAACAACGCAGGGGGCTCGCCTTGACGACCGAGCAATTTCCATTCCGCCCGCGCGGCATTGGCTTCTGCCTCCTCACGGGTAATGCGCGCTTCGGCCTGTGCCATTTGCGCCTCACCACTGCTCACCTGCGCCAGGGAATTAGTCATGCTTGCCTGAGCAGTTTGGATTTCCGCGGAAGCTTGCCTGAGTGCCAGTTCGTAATCGCTCGTGTCAACCCGAACCAATTCCGCCCCCTGCGAGAACAATCCCCCCACCACCAATTGCGCAGAAACCCAAACAACGCGGCCATTGACCTCCGGCGACAATCCAATTTCTCGCCGGGGCATCACTGAGCCCTGCGACCGCACTTCCGTGCGAAATGTTTCCAGGCTCACCTCCAGTATTTCCACGCGAGGCTTGAAGCGCTCCACCGGACGCGGGGTGACCACTTTGGCATGGGTTGCCAGCCACCATGAACCATACAGCCCCACACCCAACACCAGCACAGGCAATGCGATTTGTAAAACACGACGCGTCATTTTGTTCCTTCCTTTGGATTGTAGAATCCGCCGCCCAGTGCGAGGTGAAGATTCACTCGGTTTTCTAGCCGCAACCTTCGGACCGCCAGCTGTTGAGTGCGCGTTTCATTCGCGCGCCCTTGCGTTTCCAGCACACGCACAAACGGTTCAAGCCCGCGCGCAAAGCGGTCCTCCGCCAAATTCATTGCCTGCGCGGCTTTGAGGGCGGACTCCTCCAGGCGCGCCTCGCGGCTCGTCAGCAGTTGCTCATTGACCAAGGCCGTTTCCACCTCGGCAAAGGCATTGAGCACCGTTCCGCGATACTGGATCATCGCTTCAGCCGCCATCGCTTCGCGTAGTTTCAAGTTCGCGCGCAAACGGCCGCCATTAAATATCGGTTGCATGAGGTTTGCGCCCAATGACCAAACGAGCAGGTGATTGTTCAATAAATTTTCCAGTTCATCACTGGACGTGCCGCCCGAAGCGGTAAGGGAAAATTTTGGATACAACTCCGCACGAGCCATGACAGTCCGCGCATCCGCCGCGATGAGCCGGCTGTGTGCGCCTAAAATATCCGGGCGTCGTGTGAGGAGTTGCGAAGGCAAACCAGCGGGAATGGTCGCCGGCAATTCCGGCAATTCCGGCACGCCCTTCATCGCACCGGCAGGGTAACGCCCCATCAATGCCTCGAGGTGCCGCTGCGCCTGTTCGCGGGAGGACTGCCATTGCTCCAATCCAGCGCGCGCAATGGCCAGATTGGTCTCCGCCAATCGCAAATCCAACGCATGCCCCAGGCCGAGGCGATAACGAAGATCTGCCTGGCGTGCGGTGGTTACAAGAATGTCGGTATTGACTCCGGCCAATTTCAGCTGTTCGCCAGCTTCCGCAAGTGCCAGCCATGCCTTCACCGTTTGCGCGGCAAGCGATTGTTGCGCGGCAACCAGCTCCGCCCTTGCCGTGGAGGTGTCCATTGAGGAAGCCAGTTGGCCGGCGCGGATGCGACCCCAGATGTCGAGTTCCCAATTACTCGAGAGCGTGAAATTGTAATTCTCAGAACGCGAAGTAAGCACCGATGCACCACCGATTGGCAGCCCGATAAAGTTGCTGCGCTTCTTGTTGGCATCCAGCGACGCGCTCAAGGTGGGGCGGCGATCCGCGCCCGCAATGCGCTGGCGAAGGCGAGCCTGTTCCAAGCGCACCGCCGTTGCCTGCAGATCCGGATTGTTCACCAATGCTTCATTGACCATTGCTGACAAATTCGTGCTGCCCAGATTTTCCCACCAATTCACGGAGGGAGAATTTGTGTCAGTTTGCCCCGCGGCCCATTGCGCCGGGAATTCCATGGGGAGCTCCTGCCGTTCCGGCAAATGCAGCGCGCACCCCGCAATCCCAGTGGCGGCAGCTAACAACATGACCTGGACTCTTCGGATCTTCATCTGGATCGTGCCTTGAAACCGGCAGAGAGAAAGTTCACCAGTTGTTCAATCATCACCTCCGTGTCATCCGGATTGCAGCAACCGCCGGAAAATGCGCGCAAGCGTTCTGCATCCGCCATCGTGTGCGCCATCGCGCCAACCAGAAAATGAACCCGCCAATAGAAATCTTCCGGTGGCAGTTTCGGGAGCGCCCGCTGCAGTGCCGGAATAAACCGGCTGGCCACTTCTTCCAGTTGGCGATCCAACATTGCCTGAATTTTTGGATCTGCCTCCATGAAACATCGGCCCAAAAGTTGCATAAAGACATCCCCTCCCCTGGAAGGATTCCGGCTTAACCTCAGTGCAGGCCCCACCAGGGCCGTGAGCACCTTTTGCAACGGCACAGCACGCTTGCCATATGCGCGCTCTTGCTCTTCCAATAGTGCCAATCGCTCTGCATTCAAGGGCACCAGTCGCCTGGCCATTACCGCGCGCAGCAGGGATTCCTTGCTCCCAAAATGATAATGGACAGCCGCCAGATTCACTTTTGCCCGGCGAATAATTTGCCGTAAAGAGGCCGCATGCGGTCCATGGGCGGCAAATAAAAATTCCGCCGCGTCCAATATATTGCGCTTTGTATCCTTCATGGCTCTCTATAAAACAAACGTTTGTTTGAATTAGACGTCCAAATTAACGGGAGGCAGTAAATTGTCAAGCGCGGATTGGCGCGGTTTTACCCCAGTTTTTGCCCGGGTGATAATGGGCAACCATTTAGGAAGTCATTCGAACCCAGGGATTGGGATCCTTCCCGTTGCAATTTTAGAATTTTTAGCGATTGTGATCCGCATCCAACGAGAATTCCCTCTCTCTCGACGGATACTATTTCCCCGGCTCGGCCCTCTGTACTCGAGATTGTGGCGTTGTGAATTTTCAAACCCCGCAAATTGTCCGTTGGCAGTTGCGTATAAATCCCGGGCCAAGGAGTAAATGCGCGCAACATTCTGTGAATCTGTCCTGCGGATTTAGACCAGTCTATGTGACCATCTTGTTTTGAGATTTTTCGTGCGTATGTGGCCAGGCGAGCTTCCTGAGAAATGCGGACATGTGTCCCGTCAAAAAAATCGGGAAGTGACCGGATTAACAGTCCCGCACCCAGTTCGGCTAGGCGATCATGCAGGGATTGTGCGGTGTCTTCCTCTGTGATTGTTGAGGTCGCCTTGGCAACTATATCGCCGGTGTCGAGGCCAGCATCCATTTGCATTAGAGTGATTCCAGTTTCGGTATCTCCCTCGAGGATGGCCCATTGGATAGGAGCCGCACCACGATGACGGGGCAAGAGCGAGGCGTGCACATTTAAAGCGCCCCTCGGCGGTAGTTCGAGAAGGGCTTGGGGCAGGATTTGACCATAGGCGGTGACGACAAATAAATCTGCGTTCAGTTGAGCCACCTGCTCGAGGATTTCGGGTGCACGCAGGGTTTCCGGCTGGAAAACTGGCAGACCCAATTCAATCGCGCATTGCTTTACCGGGCTGATCTGGGGTTTGAGTTTTCGGCCACCGGGCCGGTCGGGCTGGGTGAACACTCCCACTACCTCAGCAATGGAACTGTCGTGCAGGGCTGCGAGAGGCGGGCATGCCAATTCGGCGGTGCCCATGTAGAGCACGCGTCGCGGCATTAGTTACAAAACTCCAGTTGGCCCAGTGCATTAGCCACTGAGCTGAGCACTTTGACGGGCGATTGAGTTGAATCAATATCATGCACGATGCTCGCATCGAAACAATCGAGCACAGGCTGAGTTTCTTTTTCGTAGGTATCGAACCGTTGCCGAATGACATCCAAATTGGCGTCATCCAGACGGCTTTCGAGAAGCGCACGGCGCTGGATGCGCTCAATCATTTGTTCTGTATCAGGACAGGCAAGATGCAGGACGGCAATCACGTTTGTATGTTCTTTCATGATTTCCACCTGATGCGGGTTGCGAGGGATGCCATCCAGCACAAGAAAATCCTGCTCGGGCCGAAAGCTTCCCTTAGTGATGGCACTTTCCATGTTTTGCTTCCAAAGGGTAATGGTGAATTCATCGGGCACCAACTCGCCGCGGCTGGAATATTCGAGAAACACTTTCCCCAGCGGATCATCCGGTCGTAAGTTGCGAAAGGCATCTCCGCAGGCAAAATAGTAGCAATTGGGTAGGTTGCGCAAAATGCGGCCCTGGGTTCCCTTTCCGGAACCGGGCGCACCAAAGAGCAGGACAGAATTATATTTCATAAACTCAGGAATGGCCCAGCACCTCTACTTCTGTCAGTTCGGAGTAGGTTAAAAATTCCTCCATCCACTGGCCCTGTGCCGCAAAAATAAATTGCAACCCGGCTGAATCCACCGAGGAAATATAGTGGACGGAATATTCATTGGAAGCGGTGCGCAGGATGAGCGCCTCACCGGTAGTCGTCGCCTCACCAACGAATTGCGCAAAATACTGGCTGAAAAATTCCGGGGTGAATTCATACTCGGAACTGTGGTAGTGCTCGAGTGATTTCGCCACCGTGACCGGCGCCGCAGAGGGTTCTTCCAGCAATTGAGTTTCCTCGGCCCCGCCCTCAGGAAAATTCGCATAGGGCGAGTCGGGGTCATCCTCATATTTCAATTCCCGCACTGCGGGCAAAGGCGTCGGCGGCGTAGTGCCCGGCAACTCAGCAACCCCAGGCACACCGGGCGACGCCGGCATTGAAGCATCGTTTTCAGCCGAGGCCGCACGCGCCGGCAGAGCAAGGAACGCCACCGGCCCCGCCACGGGCAGTACCGCGCTCAGGAAGCTGACAAGTTTCACGGGACGGTTTTTAAACCGGGCAATTTCAAATCCTGCGTATCCACTTAAAGCCATCACCAGCAACGCGAGAAAAATGCCCGCAGGATTGAAGATCACCTCGTGGCTCATAGAACTTGAGGGAGGCCGGCGATCCGGAAAAACCGCCAATCCAGGAGGTTCAACGAGCTGAAAACCGGGAGCCGCAGCATTGGTGGCCGGTCTCGGCGGGGCCGGCAGGTTGTTGGTTGGGGCAAGGGCCACAACCGGCGCCTGTGGGATGCCGGTATTGGGATTCACCGCGGGCGGCGCGGGGGCATTCGTCACGGCCGCGGGCCGTGGTGGAGGAATTTGAGCGGGTTCAACCGGTTGTACTGGCCGAACTGGAGGTGGCACCACCGGCGGAGCCTGCTTGCTTCGGGCCGCCTCCAGAGCCTGCATGATTCCGAGCTTTGCCTCGCGCGATTTTTGATTAAAAAGGGGGTCTTTTAATATTTCACTGAGGATCACGCCCAGGCTTCGGGCGGTAAACTCCTCCCAGCGATGGCGCACGCCGTTGCCAAACCCGCCGCCAACCGGCCGCAGCACTATGCCTTCCGCGTTCACGGAAATGATGCTGTGCACTTGAGCCTGCTTGGCCCCCGATTGGAATTCCACAAGAAACGCCGCATGCGCATCCGGCATTACAGCCAGCAGCCAAACCCATAATGAAATTGAAATCCACCCCCTCACTCCTCGCCCAGCGTGCCTCAGAATTCTGGATTCAGCAATCAAAATCTCTTTCCAAAACCAGAAGGAAAGATTCAAGATCCCAGGCGTGATGCAAGTCGGATAGATCATCTGCGGCCTGTCCATGCCGCCAGACGGCTTGGGCGCAGATCGCTTCCGGGGCGGCTTCCAGATCCTTGCGCGCAAGCCATCCGCCCAAATACCCCGCCAGCACATCCCCGCTGCCGCCCTGCGCCAATCGCGGATTGCCGCTCCCGTTGACGTGCGCCGGCCCCTCGAACGAACCAATCAATGTATGCCGACCCTTGAGTACGGTGATGGCTCCGCCACAGATGGCGGATACTTTTCGCATGGCCTGCAAGCGATCGGATTGAATGTTGCCAGGTGTGGTTTCGAGCATCCTTGCCGCTTCGCCGGGATGCGGAGTCACCACACGCACTGCGTTTTCCGGGATGGTTTCATTGGCAATCCACTCCAGCGCGCTGGCATCCACCACGATTGGATTTTCCGACTCGCGCCAAAGATTGATCGCCACCTGGCGCAAACTCTCCGGCACATCCGGCCCCGCCAGTCCCGGCCCAATCACCACCGCGGTGCAGGCGCTTAAGGTGTGAATCACATTGGCGTCCCACGGGTGTACCATTGCCGATTGCAATTGAGCCGCCACCGGCAAATACGCAGTGGTGAACACACTCACTTTCCCTGCCCCCGAGAAGGCAGCCGCGCGCGCCGCCATCACTGCTGCCCCATGGTACCCGGTGGAACCCGCAATGATCCCCACATGACCGAAACTCCCCTTATGCGCATTGGCAACACGTTTGGGAATGAATCGTTTAAAATCGTTTCCCTCCACCCAACGCAGTTCACCCAGAGGCGGCGCATCATCGTGCAGGCCAATATCCGCAGCCACTTCCAGGCCGCCGACAAATTCTGCGGCACAATCATGGATCAACCCGGTTTTAGGCGCCCCAAAAGTTAATGTAACATCGGCACTCACCGCAGCGCCGAGTGGCAGACCAGAATCCGCATCCAAACCGGAAGGCACATCCACCGCAAACACCGGGATGCGCAATTCCTGTGTGACTTGATTTAGATGAGCGATCAACTCGCACCAATCGTCCGACAATTCCCGGTTCAACCCGATGCCAAACAAGCCGTCCACCACCAACTCCACGCCGGAGAAATCCGGCAATGTTTCTGTGCCGTCTTTTATTTCCAGCAACTGAATGCTTTCACTCTCGAACGCCCCCGCGGCAATACGCGTGTCACCGCCATTGTTGCCTTTGCCGATTAGAAAAAGAATTCGAGGGTTTGAATGATCCACCAATTCAGCCGCACGATTTGAGACCGCCTTGCCTGCTTGCTGCATCACTGCCTTCGGGGCGATACCCGCAGCCCATGTGCGCTCCTCCCACTCGCGCATTGCGGACACAGAGATGATTGGCAGCGCCATGTTAGCGCCGGTATAACCCAACCACCTCGCGATAGCCGTTATATTTTATGGTGCGCACGCGCAGGCCGTTCATTCCCTTCATTTCTTCACTGGCCTGGCTCCAACGCGGATGCGGCACTGCGGGATCCACGTTTGACTCAAAGGGATATTCCACCGCCGAGAGGGTGTTCCAAAGAGTCTTGGGCTGGTTTCGAACAAATTCTATTTTTACAATACTTTTAATACTTTTATATCCGTATTTCCATGGGACCACCAAGCGGATGGGGGCACCATTTTGCTTGGGCAGGGGTTTCCCATAAATGCCGGTTGCTACAAAGGTGAGATCGTGCATCGCCTCGGCAATTCGCAGGCCCTCGGTGTATGGCCATGGATATTGCGGCAAGCGCGCGATGCCGGGCATCTGGTGCGGAATCATTGCAGTGGTGAATTTCACAAAGCGCGCATCGCGCGTGGGCTCCGCTAGCTCAATCAGCCGACGCAGGGTGAAACCCGACCAAGGCAGAATCATCCCCCATCCTTCCACGCAGCGGAAGCGATACACTCGTTCTTCTATGCCGAATTTCGCCACCAAATCCTGTGCGTCCATCTTAAAGGGCTTTTTGCACAAACCGCCGACGGTAAGCGGCCAGGGCTCCGTGCGAAAGGCGCCGACCAATCGTTGTACCTGAAATTTGTCCGTGGAAAATTCGTAATAATTATTGTAGCCCTTCCCCCATGGCTCGGGGGTGGGACGGAAATTGGGGTTATACTTGGCGTTTCGTTTGCCGGGATAGCGTTTGAGATTTTGTGCCGCCGTGGCCGCTGCCGCTGAGGCATCGGTCGCCAGAAAGCTGGCACCCAAACCAACGCCCATGCCGAATTTTTTGAGAAACTGTCGGCGATTGTGATAGACTGATTCCGGTGTCGCAGCGGATTCTGGCAAATGCCAGTCGGGTCGAATAATGACGTTTGCCATGAACCCAATGTGCCACAACAGGGCCCAAAAAGATACCTTTTTTCGCTTCAAAAGACCGGAAACAGGAAAACGGTTTGCCACATCGCACGGCGCGCCTCAAGAATGGCCCGTGGCCGCGTTAAACCAGCAACTAATCCAGCAACACGTGCAACGCGCCCTTGCCGAGGATATTGGCGAGGGCGATGTGACCACCAATGCCCTGCTGTCCGCCGAGGCGATGGGGCGCGCTACGATCAATGCACGCGAGCCGCTGACCCTGTGCGGCCTCCCGTTGGCGATGGAAGCGTTTAGGCAAATGTCCGCCGAATCCGTTTTCCATAACGAAAGTGAAGACAGCCATGAACTCGCTGAGGGCGAGCCGTTGCTTGAAATCGAGGCACCCTGCCGGGCATTGCTGACGGCGGAGCGAACGGCTCTCAACTATCTCCAAAGACTTTCCGGCATTGCCACGCAGGCGGCGCGATATGTGGAAGCTGTGCGTGGAACCGGCGTGTTGATATTGGACACACGCAAGACGACGCCCGGCATGCGTGTTTTTGAAAAATACGCGGTGCAATGCGGTGGCGCACGCAACCATCGGCGTGGGCTCGATAGCCTGATCATGATCAAGGACAACCATCTCGCCGCCCTTCCCAACCCCCACCCCGTGGCCGGCGCTGTGGCACGCGCACACGAAGCCGCGCCCGGGTTGAAAGTAGAGGTGGAAGCTGACACCCTCGAACAGGCCGAAGCCGCCGCGAAAGCAGGCGCAGATATCATCCTGCTCGATAATATGCCGCCGAAACTCTTGCGTGAAGCCGTGGCACTCATCGATGGCCGTTGCCAAATTGAGGCCAGCGGCGGCATCACGCTTGCCAATATTCGCGACGTTGCAGAAACCGGGGTGAACTACATCTCCGTCGGCGCGCTCACCCATTCGGCGGTGGCGGTGGATATTGCGCTGGATTTTTCCCCCGCACTATGACCCCGGCAGCTCAATTGCTCACTGCACTGCGCGCTCATCCTGATGGCGTGGCCGGCACGGATTTATGCCAACAACTCGGGGTCACGCGCGCCGCGATTTGGTCCCAAATCGAATCCCTGCGCTTGGCGGGATTTGAAATCGTCGCCAGTCCACATCGCGGTTATCAGCTTTTATCCACCCCCAACATCCTGTTGGCGGCAGACCTCCAATCACGCATTCCCACGAATCAGGTGATTGGCAACCCCATCCGGGTACTTCCACACACCACTTCCACCAACGACGAGGCCAGTCGCGCCGCCCTCGAGGGACATCCCGAGGGCCTCGTGATTTTTGCCGAAAGCCAATCCGCCGGACGCGGCCGAATGGGGCGGCGCTGGTCCTCCCCCGCCGGACGCGGCCTGTGGTTTTCCGTGCTGCTGCGCCCCAGCCTCGCCCCCTCCGAATGCACCCAACTCACCGCCGCCTCGGCCAATGCGTTGGTGCGGGCCATCCAATCGACCACCGGTATTACGCCGGAAATCAAGTGGCCCAATGACCTACTAATTAAAGGTAAAAAAATCGCGGGCATCCTCACCGAAATGAGCGCCGAACTGGAACACGTGCGCTCGGTCATTCTCGGCATCGGCATTGATGTAAACCAAACCGCCAGCGAATTCCCCGCCGACATTCGCGGCATCGCCACCTCGCTCAAGTTGGCCACGGGCAAATCCGTTTCACGCGCGGATCTCGCTGAAGCGGTGCTGCGCGAGCTCGACCGCGAATACGCGCGCATCCTCGCCGGCCAATTCGCCGCCGTGGCCGAGGAATGGGCCGACCATTGCACCACGTTGGGCAAGCTGGCCACCATCGAAATGGGCACCCGCCGCGTGCGCGGCCGCGCCGAGGCGCTGGACGAAAACGGCGCGTTGCTGCTGCGCACCGAACACGGCCGCATCGAGCGCATTATCGGCGGCGAAGTCACGCTCGCGAAATAACGAAATGAATCTTCTGCTTGACATCGGCAATACCCACACCCACGCGGGACTCGCACGTGGCAAACGCATTGCGCCGCACGATATTTTCCCCACCGAAGATTGGCAAAGCGCGCGCGCAAAAAAGTGGCTGCGGCGATTCACCGGAAAACACGCCGTGACCATCGCCACCCTCTGCAGCGTGGTGCCCGCCGCCACGCGCGCGGCACGAAAAATTTTGGACGAGTTGGGATTGAAAACCGAAATCATCACTCATCGGAATTGCGGACTCGAAGTGGATTACCCCAAACCTGCCAGCATCGGCCCCGACCGACTCGCCAATGCGCGCGCGGGAGTTGAATATTTTGGCGCGCCGGTGGTGATTGTTGATTTCGGCACGGCGGTGACGTTTGATATTGTCGACGCCCAAGGCCGTTACATCGGCGGCATCATCGCGCCGGGGCTTTCGGCGATGACGGATTATTTGCACGAAAAAACCGCCCTGCTTCCGCGCATTGAAATCCGCGACACCCGCACCGCCATCGGCAAGACCACCGAACAAGCCATGCGCATCGGCGCGGTGCACGGCTATCGCGGGCTCATCAGCGGGCTCATCGGCGAACTGCGCCGCGAGTTGGCCGCGCGCAAACTGCCCGTGGTGGCCACCGGCGGTGGGGCGCGGCTCATAGCGCGGCAGTGCCAAGAGATTACCGCCGTGCGCCCCTTGCTCACGCTCGAGGGGCTTCGGCTCGCTTCCCGCCACGCGAGTTGTTAAGCTCCCGCGCGGATGAACCGAATCGACCAACGCTTTGCCGACCTGCGCGCCGCCGGCCAAAAGGGCTTTGTGGCCTACATCGGCGCGGGCGATCCGGATCTTGCCGCCACGGAAAAACTCGCCGTGGCGCTCGATGCTGCCGGCGTAGACATCCTCGAATTGGGCGTCCCCTTCAGCGATCCACTTGCCGACGGCCTCGTCAATCAACTCTCCGCCCAACGCGGGCTCGCCAGCGGAACCACCCCCGCCAAGCTGCTCGAAACCATCGCCGCCATTCGCCAGCAATCGCAAGTGCCCATCGTCCTTTATATTTACTACAACCTCATCCACCGGCGCGGCTTGGCTGAATTCATCGCCGCTGCCGCCGAGGCGGGCGTGGACGGGATTCTCGCGCTGGATCTCCCCCCCGAAGAAGCTGACGAATACGAATCCCAAATGCGCGCCGCCGGTTTGTGCAGCATTTGGCTGGTCGCCCCCACCACGCCCGAGGCGCGCGTGGCCACCATCACCGCGCGCGGCAGCGGCTTTATTTATTACATTTCGCGCGAGGGCGTCACCGGAATGCAATCAAGCGTGGCCGCCAATCTCGAGCAAATGACCGGCGTCATCCGCCAACACACCAAACTGCCCATCGCCGTTGGGTTTGGCATTTCCAATCCCGAACAAGCCCGCCAAGTAGCCGCCTGCAGCGATGCCATTGTGGTGGGCAGCGCAATCGTCAACCAAATCGCCGAGCACGGCGCGGAAGCTGATTTGCCCGAGCGCGTCGGTTCTTTTGTAAAAACACTCGTCGACGCCATCCGCGAAAAATAAAAATGGCTGCAAAAAAGAAAACACCACTCGACCCCAAGGACCGCTTCGTCGCCATCCTCGCCGGCGGCAAAGGGGAGCGCTTTTGGCCGCTTAGCCGCGAAGCCACACCCAAGCAACTGCTGGCGTTGCTCGACAAAAAATCGTTTCTCCAGCAAACCTTCGAACGCGTAAAAGCGCTGGTGCCGGCCAAAAACATTTTCATCATCACCAACGAAAGCCAAGCCGCCGCCATCCGCAAACAACTCCCGCGTGTGCCCAAGGACAACGTCATCGCCGAACCCTGCGGCCGCGACACCTGCCCCGCCATCACACTGGCCGCCGCGTTGGTGGGAGCGCGCAGCACCACCGGCGTGATGGCGGTGCTGCCATCGGATCACGTGATTTCCCCGAAGGGCGAAAAGAAATTCCAGCGTATTCTCGAGGACAGTTTTGACCTCGCCAGTCGCGGCCAGGCCATCATCACCATCGGCAACCAGCCCACGTGCCCCGAGACGGGTTACGGCTACATTCATGCAGGCGAAGCACTGCCCGCCGTGCCGGGCCGCAAGCCATACAAAACCGTCTTCCATCGCGCCGAGCGATTTGTGGAAAAACCGCATTTCGACAAAGCCGTGCGATTGGTGAACAGCGGCGATTATCGCTGGAACGCCGGGATGTTTGTGTTTTCGTTTGCGACCATTATCGAAAGCCTGCTGAAACATCAAAAACCGCTGCACGCCGCGTGCGAGAATTGGTTTCACATCGCAACCCATCCCGCCAAGTTGAAGCGTGCATTAAAAAAAGATTATCCGTACCTAAAAAAAACTTCCTTCGATTACGGTGTCATGGAGCACGCGCAAAACATCATCGTGGCCGATGGCGATTTTGACTGGGACGACCTCGGCGCATTGCCCGCGCTCGCGCGCCATCTCAAAGCCGATGCTGCGGGCAACTGCGCCAACGCCGATTTCATCCACGTCGACGCCGCGCGCAACGTGATTTTCGACACCCGAGCCGCCAAGCAACGCACCCCCATCGCCGTCGTCGGCCTGCGTGATTGCGTGATTGTGCAAACCGCCGACGCCACCTTGGTGGCCCACAAACGCGACGCGCAAAAAGTGCGCGAGCTGGTTAACAAACTGGCCGAAAGCAAGGCCCACAAACATTTGGTCTAATTTGGCGTAACAGCCTGTCTACAAACAAAATGAAACATCCCATCCTGCAACTTCGCGCGGGGGAGGCCAATCGCGTGCGCGCGGGCCACCCGTGGATTTATCAACGCTCGCTGCAACGCCCGGAAACCGCGCCGCCCGATGGCGCGTGGGTGGAGGTGGTGGATCAACGCCAACGCTTTCTTGGGCGTGGTTTTTGGCACAACACATCCAAAATTGCCGTGCGAATTATGACGCATCAGCTGGATGAGCCGGATTCGGTTTTTTGGCGGCGAAAAATTCAAGCGGCCCTCGACCATCGGCGCCAAGTGATGCCGAAAGCGACTTCGCTGCGCCTCATCAGTTCCGAGGCCGATGGCTTGAGCGGGTTGATTGTGGATCGCTACGAAAACACTTTGGCTTTGCAGATCACCGCGGCAGGGATGGAACAGCATCGCAAATTGATTCTCGCGGCGTTGATGGATTTCGCGGAGCCCGACTGCATCGTGGAACGCAATGATGTGCGTGCGCGCGAATTCGAGGGCTTGCCGCAAAGTAAAGGCGTCCTCCACGGTGAACTGCCCGGGCCGGTGGACGCGCAACTCGGCGGGCTAACATTCGCGATGGATTTGCTGGAGGGCCACAAGACCGGCGGATACCTCGATCAACAACTCAACCACACTCTTGTGGCGGCGCATTGCGCGGGCAAGCGGGTGCTCGATTGTTTTACATTTCAAGGCGGGTTCGCGCTGCACGCGGCAAAGGGGGGCGCGAGCGAAGTGCTGGGGCTCGACCAATCCGACGAAGCCGTGGCCCAAGCGCGCGCAAATGCGGCGGCGAACGGATTGGAAGCTGGATTTGAATCGGCGAATGTTTTTGATTGGTTAAAAAAAAATTCCGGCAAGGAGGCACGCGAGTTTGATGTGATTGTTTTGGACCCGCCCTCCTTCACGCGCAACCGCGCCTCGGTTCCGGACGCGTTGCGAGGTTACAAGGAAATCCATTTGCGCGCAATGCGCATGCTGCCGCCGGGCGGTTTGCTGGCCACCTTTTGCTGCTCACATCACGTGGATGACGATTTGTTTCTGGACACCATCCTCAGCGCGGCCGCCGATGCGCGGCGGGTGTTGCGTTTGCGTGAAACCTATTCGCAATCGCCGGATCACCCCATCGTGCCGGCGATTCGGGAAACGGAATATCTGAAGGGTTTCTTGCTGGAAGTACTGCCTTAATTGACGCCGAGCAAGGCGCGTTGCCACGGGAGGACTTCATCGAAAACACCATCCGCCTCGCACGAGAGCCGAACCAGCGTGGCGCGGCTGGCGATTAACGTGGGGTCGATGCTGAGTTGGCCCGCCTCGCGATCGCGCCGTGTTTGCAATTCGCCGAAGCGTTTTTTCTGCGTGAGGGAAATGTGTTTTCGAGGCGGCGGCTTGTGAACCTCGGGGCATTCTGAATCGGGCAACTGCTGCGCGCGATTGATGAGGCGGTGAATG